>JBGQGO010000405.1:0-5550 GCA_041497455.1 Blastocatellia bacterium
GCCGAATGCATACTTTGAGGAGCAAGGGTTGATAACACTTGAATCAGCCATTGTGGAAGCACGACAATCCTCGATGAGGTAAAACCACCAACTGGAGAGCCGGATGCGGGAGATCCGCCAGTCCGGTTCGGAGGGAGGGGGGGTCGAAACCAATCGGCTCTCCCTACCCCTATTCGGGACCCCCGCCCGGCGTCCTGTGTAGGCTGCGTATGAACGATCCACCAACTGCGTTGGTGGGATTTTCACCTGAATACTCTTTGTCATCGACTTCTTCCGCAGCCCTGCTGGACCAACGTGTTCAACGATCACTCAACTCAGCTAAAAGCATCGATCATCGCGCGAACGTCGTCACCGAGCGGATAGAGCACCGGACACGTACAGCCGGCTTCGATATATTCCTGAACTTTCGCGCGGCACTCGTCGGGCGTGCCCGAAGCCGTGATGAGCTGAACAACTTCATCGGGAACAAGTTTCATCGCTTCGCGAATCTGGTGCTCTTCGGCGGGCCAGGTCAACACGCGGCCTATCTCGTCGAGCAAGTCCTGACTGACACCGCTCGCTTTCATTATGTGCGGTTGCTGACCCAGGTATTGAGTCACAAGCTCGCGTGCGTTGTCCAAAGCTCGAGAACGATCTTTGTCGAGCGAACAAACGACCAGTTGAGGACGGTCGATCTGTTCGACATTGCGGCCCGCGTGCTCGGCTCCCGCGCGTAGGTGGTCCATCGCCTCTCGGTTGTAGGCCGGCGAGACGAGATAGTTGAGCAGCACTCCGTCGGCGATCTCGCCCGATAGCTCCATCATCTTCATGCCGGTCGCGCCGATGTAGATCGGGACGTTCTTAGGCGAGCGGTCGCCGTGTACGATGTCGATCTCGATGTCTTCGACTTGCACGAACTCGCCTTTGAAGGTCACCTTCTCCATCGCGAGCAGCCTGCGTACGACTTCGACCGTCTCGCGCATCGCTTGAAGCGGCTTGCGGCGATTGACTCCAACCTTGGTCGCGAGCGGCTCCCACCACACGCCGAGCCCGCACATCATGCGACCCGGCGCCAGATCGTCGAGCGTCGAAAACGTCGCGGCTATCAGCGCCGCGTTGCGAGTCCAGTTGTTGATGACCCCTGAGCCGATCTTGATTCGTTCAGTCGTCGCGGCATATGCGGCCATCGGGACAATCGCGTCGCGCACGAGTCGCGATTCCGCTTGCCACACGGCTTCGAACCCTCTCGATTCGGCGTAGCGAACGTAGTCGATGGCGGAACGAAGTGGGTGTTTGTCTTGAAGGTAGAGGGCGACACGGTTTGATGAGTCGGGCATGATGGCTCCAGTCGGCGCGCGGCGCATTGCAAATTAACTGGGGCATTATACTATTAGACGTGCCGTCGGCAAGTTGATGAGTTCGAGATTCAAGAGGGGAGAGTTTATGTTACCGATCCGTGGCGTGTATGAAGTCGCAATTCGCGTGAAGGACCTGGCGAAGGCCGAGCCGTTCTATCGCGAGGTGCTCGATCTCGAAGTCGGCATTCGAGACGAAAAGCGCAACTGGCTGTTCCTGCGCGCGGGCGGTGATGCGGGAATGATCGTGCTTCAGGAAGACAAAGGCGAATGGCCGTTGCAACACTTTGCATTCACGATCGATGAGGCCGACATCGAACGCGCCGCAGCGATCCTCCGCGAACGAGGAGTTGAAGTCGAGGGCCCTGTCTTTCATCAATGGATGTCCGCAACGTCACTCTACTTCGAGGACCCGGACGGCCACGCGCTCGAGCTGTTAGCGGTGGGCAACGGCCCGTCTGCGAACGAGGCGGTCAGATGATCAAAACGCCGGACCTTATTCTAAAGCGAGGCACGATCATCGACGGCACGGGCCGCCCCGGATTCGAAGGCGACGTGGCGATCCGGCGCAACTGGATTCTCGCCGTCGATGCGCCAGGCTCTCTTGAAGGCGCGCCCGAGGAACTCGACTGCGAAGGATTGGTCATCGCGCCCGGCTTTATCGATACGCACAGCCATTCGGACCTGCGAGTGCTGACCGAGCCCGAGCTGCCGATGAAAGTTCGACAAGGCATCACGCTCGAGGTTTTCGGGCAGGACGGCATTTCAGTCGCGCCGATTCGCAAAGCGGACCGGCCGCAGATGGAACGCTCGCTTGCGGGTCTGCTTGGGAGGCTCGACCGCGAATGGGACTGGGAGTCGGTCGGTGAGTATCTGGCCGCAGTCGAACGCGCGAAGCCGTCCCTCGATTGCAGCTACTTGATCCCACACGGCGCGGTTCGCCTGAATGCGATGGGAATGGAAGACCGGCGCGCGACGGCGGCTGAGATAGGCGCGATGCAGGAGCTGATTCGCCAGTCGATGCGTGAAGGCGCGCTCGGGATGTCGACTGGTTTGATCTATCCGCCGTGTTGCTTCGCGGACACTGCGGAGTTGATTGAGCTTTGTGAAGCTGTCGCCGAATTTGAAGGAGTCTTCGTCGCGCACATGCGAAGCGAGAGCGACTACCTCGAAGACGCAGTCGCCGAGATGATCGAAATCGGCAAGCATTCAGGCGTGCGAGTTCACATCTCGCACTTCAAAGTTGCGGGGCGCGAGAACTGGCCGGTGATCGACGGGGTGCTCGAGATGGTTCGCATCGCTCGCGCCGAAGGCATGCGATTGACGGCCGATCAGTATCCTTACATCGCGGGCTCGACGATGCTGGGCGCGATACTTCCGCCGTGGGCTCACGCGGGAGGGGTCGAAGCGACGATGGCGCGGTTGGCGAGCACCGAAGAGCGCCGACGCATGCGCGATGCGATGCTAGACCGCTCGCGCTCGGAGTGGGACAACTTTTGGAAGTGGTCAGGGCCGGAAGGAATCATAGTCTCCGATGTTCCCTCTGGCCGTTGTCCTGAGTATGTCGGCAAGAACCTCGCTGAAGCGGCGGCGCTCGCAAAGCAAGGCGGCGACGGCGTCAGCGAAGAAGCGGCCGTCGAATTCGCGCTTGATCTGCTTGCTGAAGAGCGCATGGGCGTCGGAATGATTTCATTCAGCCAATCAGGAGAAGTGGTGCAGAAGATCATGCGCGAGCCTTACGTGAACGTCTGCACGGACGGGCTGCTGGGAGGCAAGCCTCACCCGCGCGCGTATGGAACTTATCCGCGGATCCTTGGCCGCTACGTGCGTGAGCTGAATGTGCTGACGATTGAAGAAGCGGTGCGCAAAATGAGCGGGCTCGCGGCTGAGACTTTTCGGCTTGAGCGGTATGGCCGCATTGAACAGGGCTCACAAGCGAACCTCGTTGTGTTTGATCCTCAGACCGTAATCGATCGCGCGACTTTCAAAGACTCGAAGCAGTTTTCAGAAGGGATCGAGCACGTGATTGTTGAAGGACAGCCAGTGATCGAGTATGGCGAGCAACGTGGCTCGGGCAGCGGCGTAGTGGTGAGGTCACAGGATCAGGCTTAATACCGTTTGCTGACGCGCACTCAGATGCTCTGATGCGGTTTACGCGCTACGAAACCGACGCACCCATCAATCATAGGTTGGTCACCGTAAGCGCGAACCGTCCGCACCCGAAAGCCAACATCGCGCAGTTCCTTCGCGACTTCAGATCGTCTGTAGAGCTGCAGTCGATGAACTTCTTCGTCGCGTGTGTAGAGCCCGCCGACTTTTCGAAACGATGTTATTCGCCGTGTGAGCCGATTGGTGCGGGTGTCTTCATCGACTTCGATTAGAACCGCCCAATCTGGTCCCTCCCGATGTTTCTGGCGAGGGCCTTTCCCACGTCCCGGTTCCGCGATATCGAATATCAACAGGCCGCCCGGCTTCAGCGCACTGAAGACACGACAGAAGAGCCGGCGCAGTTCGGTGAGGCTGTTGTTCTTATCGAACAGATAGTTAAAACACTCGCCGAGTGAAGTGACCGCGGCACACTTCGGGAGCTTCGCTTTCAGCAGCGAACCTATCTGGAATTCGCCTTGGGGTACGCGTCTGCGGGCGATGTCGATCATCGAGGCGGATATGTCTATTCCAAGAACATCGTAGCCCGCGCCGGCGAGTTCGCGCGCCCACAACCCGCTCCCGCAGCCCAGATCGAGTACGAGTCCAGTTGTGATGCCACCCTGTCTCAGGATATCAAGCAGTCCTGGCGCGGAGTTCCTGGCGTAATCGCCGAACCCTACATCGTGAATGTAGGCAAGGTCGTTTTTGTAGGCTTCGGTCATCGTTCCAAATCATCAGTCGCTTCTGACTGCACGCTTCGAACCGTTAAGCGAGCGGAACGGCATTCTAGTTCGGATCACGGCCGGGCAACAAGCGCGACAACCCGCGGAACCTAGTCACCAGCGTTCGCCTTGACCGGCGTTCGCACGTTTGCGAACATCAGCTTGTCTCCAGCGCTTGCCGATGCGAGTAATCAGCAAAAGAAGGTTGAGAGAGTTCTGGGCATCACGCTGATGCCGAGCAACCCCTCCTGCACTGGTATCGTACGACTCGGAAGGCCCAGTGGCAAAACCTGGCCGATGCGCGCAGAGACTTTCGGCACGCCGATCCGGTTGGCTCGTGCGTGGTCTTCAACGTCGGCGGCAACAAGTTCCGGCTGATCACGGCAATCAAGTATCAGCGGCGGACGGTTTATGTTCTCAAGGTCATGACTCACAAGCAATACGACACGGAGGACTGGCGGAATGAATGTCACTGCTAAGAAGGGAGCGAAAACAGCCGCGAGACCCGCGGCAAAGTTGAATCGGCGCAAGTACGTTGAACTGCTCGCGCAGGCAGTCCCAATTGTTATCACGAGCGAGGAAGAGTACGACCGGATCGTGGCAATTGTGGACCGGCTGGCCGTTAAGCGGGACCCCTCGTTGGAAGAGGAGCGTCTCCTTGAGTTGTTAAGCACTCTCGTTGAGGTTTACGAGAATGTTCAGTACCCGATCCCGGACGCCCCTCCACACGTCATGATTCAGCAGTTCATGCTCGACAGGGGGCTTCGCCAAGCCGACTTGGTGCCGGTGCTCGGCTCACGCAGCCTCGTTTCCGAGGTCGTCAACGGCAAGCGAAAGCCAAGCAAACTTCAGGTAAAGAACCTCGGCGCGGTCTTCGGGGTCTCGCCAGAGTTGTTTCTCTCTCTTGATTGAGGAACAAAAAGTTTCGCGGCAAAGTCTTCCCCATCGCAAGGAGACTCATGATCCTCACCATTAGCTCACGCGTGTTCTTGATTCTTGTCAGTGTTGCCGCCCTCGTTGCTCTTCCTTCTTATCGGCCAGTCGAAGCGCAGAGACAACAAGACAATCGTGCGCTCCGCATGCAGGAGGTCAAGGAACTCCCGGCCAAATCGAAACGGTTCGCGCTGGTAATCGGCGTCGACGAGTATCAAGACGAACAGATCAGCCGGCTGTCAGGCGCGGGAAACGCCGCAAAGGCGCTTGCCGATGCTCTGGTTCGATACGCCGGCTTTCCTTCCGATCAAGTCATCCTGCTCGCTTCGGACCAGCCCCGGCAACGGCAGCCCAACCGCGGCAATATCCTGCAATATCTTTCGAATCTCACCGGCATGGTTCCGAAGGATGGA
>JBGQGO010000406.1:0-5530 GCA_041497455.1 Blastocatellia bacterium
CCCAACACTTTCGTCGCCGAGAACTACGATACGTTTATTGATTCGTCGATTGCGCTCGGCAAGAGCTGGGAACAGACTCAGTTCGATAGCAAAGGCGTGCCTCACTACATCGTGTTCATAGGGAAAGGGAACTACGACAAACAGAAGATCACCGATGACACGAGGGCGGCCGTGGCGTACTTCGCAGAAATGATGGGTGGGCTGCCGTACAAGAAGTACGTTTTCTTTCTTCGCGCGCGACCGGGCATGGGATCAGGGGGACTCGAACACCTCAACTCGACTGACATCAGCTTCTCCGCTTACAACACGCATCAGCCGGAATTGTTTTACAAACGGTTCATGTTCGTCGTCGCGCACGAGTTCTTTCACCTGTGGAACGTGAAGCGAATTCGCCCGGCGATACTCGGCCCGTTCGACTACACCCACGAGCAGAACACTCGAAACCTGTACGTCTCCGAGGGAATGACCAGCTACTGGGCGGCGATCGGCTTGAAGCGCAGCGGCGTATGGTCGCTCAAAGACTTTTACGATGATCTGACGCAGGAGATCACAACGCTACAGTCCTCACCCGGGCGCAAGATCATGAGCGTCGAGTTGTCGAGTTGGGATACGTGGAATCGCGGCGACAATGCGACGAACAATCGAATCGACTACTACAACAAAGGTCAGCTCGTCGGGAACCTTCTCGATCTAGAGATTCGACATCGCACGGCGAATCAACGCTCTTTGACGGATGTGTTTTTGTACCTGATGAAGAACCACGGCTTGCCGAAACCGGGATTCGAGGAGAAGCACGGCTTTCGCGACGCAGTGGAGTTAATCACGCGCGAAGCCGCTGGGTCGAACGCTGATTTCGGCGACTTCTTCGCCAAGTACGTTTCAGGGACTGAAGAGATTCCGTGGAACGCGTTCTTCGATCACGCAGGGCTGATGCTTGAAGAGAAGAAGGGAAGCGCGAAACCCTACATCGGCATTACGACCGGCAACACGTTGCCTGGAGCGGGGCTTTTCAACGCGGCCCCGACAGTGCTGCCGCAAGGCCAGATCGCCATCACCAACGTTGCGCCAGGCTCACCCGCGGAAGAAGCGGGCCTGGACGTTGGCGACGTTCTGATAGCAATGGACGGCGACCGTGTCGAAGCGGCGAGCTTCAATGACAGGTTCAATGAAAAGAAGATCGGCGCCAGCGTTGTGTTCTCGGTCCTGCGAAGAGACCAACTCAGGAGTATCACGGTCACTGTTGGCAAGGAAGAGCCGGTGACGTATTCAATCAAAGAGAGGCCAGATGCGACAGAGATGCAGAAGAAGATATTCGCGTCGTGGCTAGGCGAGCATCTGAGCAGGTGATTCTCGGACTGATGGGTCGACTTGATCGGCTTGCGGTTCGAACTACGTTTTCTCAACGGCCAAGACAAAAAAGGTAATATCTTAATTGTTGGTTCTGGGCTATGGTTCTTTGCGCCCCTCATCGAGAAGGATATCCCGAAGCGGGTTTAAGCTCTCGGCGACGAATCTTATGTTCCAGCCATTTGCCGCTTCGGCTCGACTGTCGCCAACTCGTCCAGTGATATCACATATAGGACAGATGACTCGCCACTCGCCCCTTTGATTCTCTTCTAGTTTTAGGTGCCTGTAATCCCCACAGAACGGGCAACCACGCAGAGTATCTTCTAAGTCGTCCTTCATTTTTCTCTCCTCATGCTGCGAAAGTTGAAGGCTCTCCAAGTATGATTTGTGACGCGAGCGTCCGTCTGCTTGCGTCACCCTCATTGAGCCTTGAAACACGACGGTCATTGTACCACGCGACGTAGAGCGTTCGCCGAGTCCTTTGACGAATCGGGGGCTACGCAGGAATATCACACTACCGAAAGTTCCGACGGCGAATAGATGAGCAGCCGCTGATTAAATGAATCGGAGCTTGCGCGAATTGCTTATCTGGTATAATAAGAGTGCTTTTATATCAGGGTTAGTTATGTTTGAGGAAGAACTAGACTACTTCATCACCAATCAGCAGCGCTTAGTAAAAGAACACGCTGGAAAAGTATTGGTAATTAAAGGTCACAAGATAATTGGCGTATATGATAGCGATTTGGATGCCTACTCCGAGGCGAAGAAAAGAGGTTTGTTGGGCTCGGTTATGATACAGCCATGCGAAGCCGGTCCCGACGCTTATACGGTAACGATCAGCTCGCTGCAACTATTTTGATTCTTGAGCAATAAATGGCTAAAGCTCAAAGTTTTCGTCCTTTTACGGCCAAGTACAGCGGCATAGCTAATCGCATAACCACGGAAGTAAAACTTACAGAAGTATACGATATAACAAACCCGCCAATACCCCCTCCGACACCCATAAGTAAAATAGCACTCTGGGACACGGGAGCAACCAGGAGCGTCATCACAGCTTCCACCGCTAAGATACTTGGCTTGACTTCTATTGGCCCCACTAACGTCAACCACGTTGGGGGCTCCCATCAGTCAAATACATATCTCGTTAATGTATATCTACCTAACAACGTCACCGTGGTAGGCGTCCGAGTCACAGAATGCCCCGACAAGGATTTTGATGTAATTATTGGAATGGACATAATTTCTCAAGGTGACCTCTCAATTACGAACGTGGGCGGTCAAACGTGGGTTTCGTTTCGAGTCCCATCAGTTCAGAGAATTGACTATGTTGATGAAGCCAATAGAATCAGATTCGCCGGAGTCCAACGAAATCAGCCTTGTCCATGCGGGCGCAAGGGAGCGAACGGTAAGCCTATCAAGTTCAAGCTCTGCCACGGCGCCTAGCCACTACCGGCCAAAACTGTTTGACTTAATGCGTTCCCCTAATGATCATGCTCGTGAGCTAATCTCAGATCACGCTTAGTTGGCTCATCTTTTCGTGTGCCCATCGTTGTAACGAAGTCTTTGCTGCGCTCTTCTCGTAGAAGAGTCGCACTCCGTTAAACACCAACTTCTCGCCGAGGTCGCCGATGAAGGCATTAAAGCGATTCGTTGTTGCAGCCTTCCTTCTCTCGCCGTTGCTACTCACATTCACCGCGCAGTCACAGTCCCAGACTCAACCGGCGCAGGCCCCGGCAGCCGACGACAAAGCGGCGAAGGAAGCCGCTGAAGAAGGCATCCCGGTCACAAACCAACTCGTCGTCGATCGCTGCTCGTCCTGTCACAAGAAGGACGAGAAGGGCCGCCTCACTCGAATATCCTTCGAGCGCACGACTCCCGAGGGATGGCAACAGGTCATCAAGCGGATGATTCGCCTGAACGGCCTCACAATCACTCCGGACGAGGCCAGGCAGATCGTCAAGTACCTGAGCAACAATCACGGGCTTGCTCCTGAAGAGGCCAAGCCTGCCTTCTATGAAGCGGAGAAACGTGTCATCGATGAGAAGCTACCCGACGAGAGCCTCCGCGCAACGTGCATTCTCTGCCACAGCCTTGGGAGAGTCCTCTCGCAGCGGCGCTCGAAAGAAGAGTGGGAGCTGCTGGGAAACATGCACGTTGGCATGTTCCCCGTTGTGTCGTTTCAAGGGTTCTATCGGTTCCCGCAGCCTGCGAGCGCGCCGCCTCCCACTGACCCGGACCAGAGACACCCGCTCGATAAGTCCATCGACTACTTGGCGAAGAACTATCCGCTGACTACGCCCGAATGGGGCGCCTGGCGCGCAAACATGCGGGCGCCTAAGCTCCAGGGACGATGGCTTGTCAGCGGCAGTCAGATTGGCCGCGGACAGATCTACGGCGAGATGGCCGTTGAGCCTACTTCCGTCGAGGATGAGTTCACGACAAAGCTCACGCTGCGCTACGTCAAAGACGGTTCGACCGTGGCACGAACCGGCCGCGGGATCGTCTACTCGGGCTATAGCTGGCGAGGGCGCTCGACCGCGAGCGACGGCAAGGAGCCGCGCGAGAATCGCGAAGCGATGTTTGTCTCGCGCGACTGGTCGACGATGGAAGGCCGATGGTTCTGGGGCGCGTATGACGAGTTTGGAATAGACGTGACGCTGCGAAGAATCTCGGCAGAGCCCTTGATCGCGGGCGCGAATCCCGTCGGGCTCAAGACTCAAACAACCGGATTGCAGGTTCACATCTACGGGGCCAATCTACCAGGCGACATCAAACGTGAAGAGATCGACTTCGGTCCCGGCGTGACCGTAAAGCGAGTCGTCAGCGCGAGGAGCGACGACGTAACGGTTGAAATCGACGTCGCTGATGGAGCAGCGAACGGCTATCGCGATATTTCACTTCGCAGATATTTCGCGCCGCGCGCCGTTGCAGTTTTCGACAAGGTCGACTACATCAAGGTAAACCCTGATGCCGGTATGGCTCGAGTCGGCGGCGTGGCCTTCCCGAAACAGTTTCAGCAGTTCGGCGCCATCGCCTACAATCGCGGGCCCGACGGAAAGCCTCAGACTCCTGACGACGTCAGCTTAGGGACGGCCGACGTCGAATGGTCCATCGATGAGTTTCCAGCGACGTTCGATGATGACGATAAGGACTTTGTCGGAGTGCTCGATTCGAACGGCTTGTTCACACCAGCGGTCGATGGTCCAAATCCCAAGAGGAAGAAGGGCGTTAACAACTACGGCGACGTTTGGGTTGTCGCAACCTACAAACCGAAGGTCGCCGCGAAAGATACCCAACCCTTGAAGGCGCGGTCTTATCTTGTCGTAACCGTTCCGCTCTACGTGAAGTGGGACCAGCCGGAGGTGTCTCGATGAGCGCTTATCGACAAGGCGAGTTTCACGCGTTCGAAGGCGCAGGCCAGAACTATCTGTACCTGGTCCCAAGCGCGGCGATCTTTGCGCTCGAAGACCTGTCGAGCGCGGTGCTCGATCTGCTCAAGGAGCATGAACTGACAAAAGAGCAGATCATTGCTGAGCTCGACGCCCGCGGATATTCGCGATCGGATACCGAAGAGACTCTCGATGAGCTTCATCAAGCGCACGCCATCGCAAACGGAGATGGCTTTATCGAGCCGCGTCTCGAAGCGCCGCAGCAACCGTTCCCGCTTCAGACGGTTGTCATGAATGTGACTAATCAGTGCAATCTGAGTTGTTCGTATTGCTACGAGTACGGCGAAGACCGCATCGCAACGCCGGAAGGGAAGACGAAGTTCATGAGCGAGGAGACCGCTCGCAGCACGGTGGATTTCCTGCTGAATCAATCGCCGGGACGCCGCATGGTTCACCTGACGTTCTTCGGCGGCGAGACCTTGCTCAACTTCAAGGTAGTCAAGTCTACGATCGAATACGCGCGCACGAAAGCCGCCGAGATGGGCAAGTACATCGACTTCAGCATGACCACCAACGCGACGATGCTGACTTCGGAGATCATCAGCTTTCTGGCCGAGAACAATGTCGGAGTGACGGTCAGCATTGACGGACCGAAGGAATCGAACGATCGCTTCAGAGTTTTTCACAACGGGAAGGGAAGCTACGACGTGATCGCTCCGAAGATCAAAGAGCTGGTCAAGGTTCACCGCTCGCGTCCCATCGGCGCGCGGGTGACGCTGACGGCTCAGGTGGTC
>JBGQGO010000407.1:0-5512 GCA_041497455.1 Blastocatellia bacterium
CCAAATGGCGCCATACCCATCAAGCTCATGGCATAGAAGCTCATCAAGCGGCCGCGCATGCGGTCGGGCACCATCGTTTGCACAAGCGTGTTCGACGCGGACATCTGAAGCAACAACGAGAAGCCAACCGGCACTAGCAGCACCGTCGAGATGATAAGGCTCCGCGACATCGAGAAGAGAATCAACGATGAGCCTAATGCCGCGACGCTCAGGGCCACAACGCGGCCTAACCCTTGAACGTGGCGCCGCGCAGCAAGCGTCAGCGCCCCTGCGAGCGCGCCCGTTCCTGCTGCGCCGAGTAGGACGCCGAGCGCGCGTGGCCCACCCTTCAACACTTCGCTGGCGAAGATTGGCATCAGCACAATGTACGGCAGACCGAATATGCTGACAAAAGCTACCAGCAACAGCAGCGCGCGAACTGGCCTGGTGTGTCGCACATAATCGAATCCTTCCCGGAGATGGGACAACGCGGTCCCGTCAGTCGAACCGGTGTGATCTCTGCTGACTCGAATCGCGAACAACCCGGTGAGTACCGCGAAATAGCTTATCGCGTTTATCAAAAAGCAAGGTCCCTCGCCAAGCCAGCCCACCAGCAAACCTGCCAGAGCCGGGCCCAGCACGCGCGAGCCCTGAATCATCGACGAGTTCAGCGCGATTGCGTTCATCAAGTCTTTCCTGTCCACGAGCTCGACCATGAAAGACTGGCGGGTTGGCAGATCGAATGCGTTCACTATGCCGAGCAGGACTGCGAGCGCGAATACGTCATTTACGGTAACCACGCCGCCCATCGTCAGCGCGGCCAATGCAAAGGCCTGAAGCATCGCGACGGTTTGAGTGATGATTATTATGCGATGGCGGCTATGCCGGTCGGCCATCACGCCGCCGAGCGGAGCTAAGAGGAACACAGGAACCTGGCTGGCGAAGCCGGCGAGCCCGAGCAGCCAGGCGGACCCAGTGAGGCGATAAATCAGCCAGCCCTGCGCGACGCTCTGCATCCACGTGCCGGTGAACGACACGAACATGCCGAAGAAGTATATGCGGTAGTTGCGGTGGCGAAGCGCGCGGACTGCTTCCCTGACGCGCCGCGCTCTAACTCTCTCATCCGCCACTGTGCCCCCTCTCGAACCGCCTGGGCCGCTTCGATTTCTGGTAAGCAGCCGAGATAGGATTCTAGTTGGCGGCTAACTCAGGCTCAAGTTTGCGTTGCCCTAACTTGACCCTTCTGAGCCTGTGGTAGAGAATTCGTGGCAATGTCGAAAGAGATCATCGATGAGACATTGGCCATCGCCCGCGATATCGAAAACCAGTTGAAGTTTTATCGCGAGATGGGACTCGAGGACATAGGCGGCTCGGCCCTCGCCACCGAATCGGCTCCCACTGCCGATTCCACGGATTCAGTTTCAGCGGTCCTCGAGTCTGCCGGCGCGCTCGGGGCAGCGCAAGCCCCGCAAGGCGAGCATCGAGTTCGCGATGAAGAACCTGCCGCGCAGAGAACATCGCAGATAGAACAGGCCGGACTGTTTGGCGAGAGCATTACGGCAGGACAACAGGGCAGCCCGCATCGCGGCAGCGCGGCCCTTCCTGTCATAGAGTCCCGTGATCCCTCCCTTGAAGCGATTCGAGAGGACATCGGCGATTGCCGGCGGTGCAAACTTCACGAGCATCGCAAAACGATTGTATTCGGAGAAGGCGATCCTCAAGCGAAGCTGGTGTTCGTAGGCGAAGGTCCGGGCGCGGAAGAAGACGCCAGCGGCCGTCCATTCGTGGGGCGCGCGGGTCAACTGCTCGACAAGATCATTGTGGCGATTGGTCTGAAACGCGAAGACGTTTATATCGCGAACATCGTCAAGTGCCGGCCGCCCGGAAATCGCCCGCCTGAGCGCGACGAAGTGGACACCTGCGAGCCTTTTCTGTTGCGCCAGCTCGCGTTCATTCGCCCTGAGGTAATCGTCGCGCTCGGTTCGCCCGCCTTCCAGTGCCTGCTCAGAACAAGAGAACCGATTACCAGAGCGCGAGGCGAGTGGCGTGAATGGAACGGCATCAAGGTGATGCCAACCTTTCACCCCGCATTCCTGCTGCGCTCGCCTGACAAAAAGCGTGAGGTCTGGGAGGACATGAAGAAAGTGCGTGACTACTTGAATACCAAACCAAGCTGAAATGTGAGGGGACGATCTGGAAAGCTACAACTGCCTAGCCGCATGCAAGCTGAGGAGAACGTGAGTATTGAACGGCCTAGGGAAGCGGGGCGTGAACATGCGCTGAAGCGCGCATCCTTAAGAAGCAATCGCGGCAATAAACCGGTCGTCCCTGGGTCGGCCTGAAAGGTACCGTGGTTTCGACCCCACACAGCGCGCATTTGACTGTCACCTCGATGCGCTCGCGTGGGAAAGGCTGACCGTAGGCCTGCATGTTGGCTGCGATACGATCATTCTTTTTCAACTTGCACGGCTTACATCGCTTCGGATCGTTTCTCAACCCCTTGTCCGCGAAGAACAGTTGCTCGCCGGCGCTGAAGACAAACTCTTCGCCGCAATCGATGCACCTCAGAACCTTGTCCGTGTACTCGTGCACTTGGGTCTCCTCCCTTGCTCGACTCGCGCCTGTCGGCGCACGAACCCATCGCAGCTTCTGTTTATAGTGGTACGACGGCGAGTTTACAGGGACTAATCTATCGTCCCTTGAGGGACGTGACCACCTGATACTCTGCAATCCTTCTAAGCTCGGGTGCCCACTACTATTATTGCTGGCTAAGAGTACAACCTATCGGGATGCCTGCCATTATCGCTCTATTTAGATGGGTGTCAAGCAAATTGTCGCGGTGAAGGGCGGGTCAGGTTTGGCCTGGCGGACTTGAATCCCGCAAGCCACAAAAGGACCGCTTCGCGTAGCGATTGATCACAACCGGCTCGTAAGCGACGCGATTTTAATTATTGACTTGCGCATAAGACTTTGTTACTTTGCGGCAGACCTTAAGCGCTTCTTTTTGCCCCTTTTGGATTCGTCTCAAACCGCTCCCCACACCTCGAAGGAGTAGCAATGAAAAGTACAGCCCGTATGGGCGTCGCGCTCATCATCTTTTTTGTTGGATCCTTAACCAGCTCTGTCGTTGCACGGCAGCAGAGTTCGGACCAATCCGAACCACTGGCCAGGCGGTCAGACATCTATTGCACAGGTTTCATTGCCGACACTCCGCCGCGGGTCGACCTGCAGGTCGTCGGCGCCGAAAAGGAAAACATGAAGGTCACCTTTGCGCAGGGCGACGTTGTGTTCCTGAATCGCGGGCGCGGCGCTGGCGTTCAGCCTGGCGCCGTCTATTACATAATCCGACCCGTGGGAGTGGTCAATCATCCGTTTACCAAAAAGAAGCTTGGCTACCTGGTGCGCGAACTCGGTCTGCTTCGAGTGGTCGAAGTCGGGAACCAGACCTCCACCGCTGAGATAACCGTCTCGTGTGACACTGTAGAATTTGGCGACCTGCTGAAGCCCTACGAAGAATATGCAGGACCCAACGTCGGCGAGGCCCGGCCATTGCCGCGGTTCGGCGAAGGGTCGGGAGGAACGACGGGACAGATCGTCATGGCGCCCGGTTTTCACGAGAACCTGTCCGCGAACCGAGTCGTCTATATCGACCTTGGCACTCGACAGGATGTGCACCCGGGCGACCTGTTCACCATCTATCGCGAGATCGGGACCCAAGAGGGCATCACCAACACACCGCGCGACAAGGTCGTGAAAAGTCGCAGCAGCGGATACAGCGGCGATCGTTTTCGCGGCGGCGAGTATTCGGTTCAAGGGACGCGCGTCCCTCTGGAGCAAGTAATGCGCGAGCGACCGCCGCTGCCGCGCAAGGTACTCGGCGAACTGGTCGTGCTTAAGGTTGAAAAAGGCGCGTCAGTCGCCCTCATCACACGAACTACAGCGGAAGTTCAGATCGGCGACATGATCGAGCGATCTAACTGAGCCGGCCCAAATACTACGGAGGCGCGTCGAGAGTACTCGGCGCGCCTCCTTGCCTTTAAGCCGCAATTGCCGCTCATCCTTCCTTCTACAAAGACAATTCCAATGTTCTCAACGCTGGAAGCCGCTTTGCACGCTGATTCCAAATGTCTATAATGGGCTGGCTGAATAACTTTCAGGAGGCTGAATCTATGCTGGTCAAGTGGAAAAACATCTGCGCACTCACGCTGATTTCATTTTTCATATGTTCGACAGTTGGCGTGTCCGGTTCCTTCGCCGGCTCACAGAAAAAGGACAAAGGCGACAAGCCGGACAAAGAGAAGAAAGAGGAAAAGAAAGAGAAGAAAAAAGATGCGGCAGCCGGCGGCAGCATTGCCGAGGCTCACAACGTGCTGTGGCGCGAGCCAACCGATATTGAGAGCCGCGATCTCTTCAACGGGCCGGGCGGCGCTGAAGGGGCGCCCGACCCTAAAGGCAAGTTCACGTTCGTCGAGCGCTCGAAGACGGGCACTTCCGAGAAGATCAATGTTGACGATGATCGTGGCCACAAGTGGCAGGTAAAGTTTGGAGCGGAAGCAAGACCGGCGCCCTCAGCCTCGCGTATCGCTTGGGCCCTGGGATACCACGTGGACACTGATTACTTCGTCAAACGCACCCACATCGAAGGCCGGGGTGGATTTGATGTGTGGGACGTGCGGTTCAAGCGCCGCGACGATGGCTACAAAGAGGCGGGTATCTGGTCCTGGCATGCGAACCCGTTCGCGGGTACGCGAGAGCTTCAAGGCTTGAAGGTCCTGATGGCGCTGCTCAACAACTGGGACATGAAAGAGGATAACAACAAGATTATCCAACCGTCGAAGAAGAGCGGCGGTGACCGGAGCGAGACGATTTACTACGTGTCGGATCTAGGGGCGACCTTTGGCAAGACAGGTTCAGCCATCCGCAAGATTCCGGGCTTTCAGAACGCGCCGGCGGGAACGAAAGGCGAAGCGGGACCTTACTCGGATCAGGTGTTCATCCTCAAAGTGAGCAATGGTCAGGTCGTGTTCAACTACAAAGGCAAGGACCCAAAAGCTCTCGAGGGAATTACCGTCGAGAACGCTCGCTGGATGGGGAATCTGGCGGGTAGGCTCTCAGACAAACAACTCTCGGATGCGTTCCGCGCCGGTGGGTTCAGCGACGGCGAGGTTACTACCTTCGTACGAGCGCTGCGCGCTCGCATCAACGAGCTAAAGAACCTGAAGTGACGATAAAGGCGAGCGATGAGCGAGCTAGCGTGTCATCGCTCGCTGGCGGCTTGGGTTTTGTCTGCGCCTTTTGCAAACCACAAGTCCTTGGGCGTGACCGAGGGCGAGAGCAGGTGCAGAGTTACGCCCTCAAGATCGGATCGGTGTGCCACGAAGCTCCTTCGATGAGCTAGAAACGCGCACGGCGCATCTTCGAGCAACAGCTTTGTCACCTCACGGTAAATGCCGGCTCTCTGCTCACGGTTCATCACCGACCGAGCTTCGCTAGTCAAGCGGTCAACCTCTTCGTTCGAATAGGTGCTTATGAA
>JBGQGO010000408.1:0-5508 GCA_041497455.1 Blastocatellia bacterium
AAGTCAAAACACGGAAGCGGTACCGACGTTCAGGTCAGTTTTCCGCTGACGCCCGTTCAATCCTCTTAGTGGGCGCGAGCAGGGCCAGGTCGAATACTTGCTGATATCAGGGTTTTCCTGATTGCCCACTTGGGTTAAATTTTCGTAAGATCAGCGATGTCCCTGAGTCGGATGGTCTTTAGGCGGCGGCCTGTTTCTTGCGGGTCAACGTCGTAAGCCGCCGACGCCAGTTATTTCTTTTACGAATCGCAACAACTGAAGCTGGATCAGTTCGAGTTTGTGGCGCCGCCGGCAAGACGCCTGATCCTTTGGAAAAGAACCACCGCGTCCGCCAACCGGAGGAGTCTTCACACGTGAAGCCTGTAAGCATACTGCTAGCAGATGATCATACCCTTGTACGGGCTGGCATTCGCGCGCTTGTAGAGAAGCTTCCCACCGTGAAGGTCGTCGGCGAGGCTAAGGACGGCCGCGAAGCGCTTCGTCTGGTGAAGGAGCGCAAACCCAATTTGGTCTTGATGGACATCGCCATGCCCGGGCTCAACGGGCTAGAGGCGACCGCGCGCGTTTCCAAAGAGTATCCCGATGTTAGGGTCATCATTCTCTCGATGTACTCGAATGAGGAGTACGTGCGGGAAGCAATCAATGCTGGAGCGGCCGGGTACCTGTTGAAACGCAGCGCTGCCGCCGAGTTGGAGCACGCGATCACAGCCGTGGCGCGTGGCGAGAAGTACTTCAGCCCGCT
This sequence comes from Blastocatellia bacterium, assembly GCA_041497455.1. GTDB lineage: Bacteria > Acidobacteriota > Blastocatellia > UBA7656 > UBA7656 > Onstottus_A. The sequence continues at coordinate 743 of JBGQGO010000408.1, forward strand.
GGTCTCGGCACACATCACCAGGGACCGGGATGGACACCTCAGCGCTGACCGCGCCTGGATCGAGCGGTTGACTCCCCGTCAACGTGAGATCTTGCAGTTGATTGCAGAACGCCACAGCACCAAGGACATTGCTGGCATTCTGAATATCAGCGTTAAGACCGTCGAGACCCACCGCGCTCAGTTGATGGAGCGATTGGATATTCACGACGTGCCCGGGCTGGTCCGATTCGCCATCAGAGCACGTCTCGTGTCGATCGAGGAGTAATGAGCAATATGATTGCGCGATTCTCGTTCGTGACTCAAGTTGTTAACTATGAGCTGTCGGACCTAGTACTCAGTCACGCTCAAAGTGATGAAGAAATCATCTTGACTGAGTACTAGGTTTGCCTAAGGTTTTTCCCGATTGTGCGCTTTTTCAAGGCTATATACACTGGTGCATCGCAGGTAAATCAAGGCCCCTTCATAACACTGAGGCATTCATTGTGAGGTTCGCAACGCGGTCCGCTTCAAATCATCCAGGCATACCAACCTGAGATCTGACCGTATCGATTGAACACAAGAATGCGTTTGACGTTTTCATTTGACCTTGTCTGGGATTCGTGCCGAGAGCCTGTTAGCGCAGGGCGCTGCCGGAGGGGGCAACGCGTCGGATCCGATTTGGCACTCGAGAGCCACGGGACGGCAGCATTGGTAGTCGGCGAGGCATTCTTCAACGCCGCGCTGAGGACTGAGTTGCTATCTGCTGATCGGAGACGATGGGAGCAAAGATCGGCCGTGGGGAAGCCGATCAATGCGCCGGCAGCGCCCCGCGCTAACAAGAGCTTTGCGGTGACACGCATCGGGCAAGATCATAGCCACCGATTCTTGATTCACTCATTGAAGGCAGCTTTTACGTTAGCCGCGCTTCGCTATCACGAGTCTGAAGTCCGGAGCGAGCCTGTGACAAGAGAACCGCGTGTGCCAACTGCTCTTCCGCTTCCAGTACGATCCACCGGCCCCCGTTGAGAATGGGCGGCTCAAGATGCTCCCACTTAAGTCGAGGCATCGTAGGCGACTATGACGATGATGACAAAGACGCTCTTTGATGCGAAGTTTCGAGGGCTGCTCGAATCCGCGCACGACGCAATGGTTATCGTCAACAAGGAAGGCGAGATCGTGCTGGTGAATTCACAGACGGAAATACTGTTCGGGTACGAGCGCGATGAATTGCTGGGGAAGCCGGTTGAGCTGCTAATACCGGAACGCTTCCGCCGAAAGCATCCGGGACACAGGATGGGATATTTCTTGGAACCGCGCGTTAGGCCGATGGGCGCGGGGCTCGAGCTGCTCGGCTTGCGCAAAGACAGCCGCGAGTTCCCGGTTGAGATAAGCTTGAGCCCGCTTGAAACCGAGGAAGGCGTCCTGGTCAGCAGTTCCATCCGCGACATCACCGACCGGAAACGAGCTGACGCGAAGTTCCGAGGGCTCCTCGAGTCTGCCACCGACGCGATGGTGATAGTCAACAAAGAAGGCAAGATCGTCCTCGTGAATTCACAAACTGAGAAGCTCTTTGGCTACGGTCGAGAGGAGCTTTTGGGCGAGACCATTGAGCTGCTGATCCCGCACCATTCTCGCGGACAGCATCCGGGTCATAGGACGAGCTACTCTTCGGAATCGAGTGTTCGGCCGATGGGAGCCGGGTTCGAGCTGCACGGTCTGCGCAAAGACGGCCACGAGTTCCCGGTCGAGATCAGCTTGAGTCCTATTGAAACCGAAGAGGGGGTGCTGCTGAGCAATTCAATTCGCGATGTAACTGAACGCAAGCGATTTGAGCAGGCGCTCAGTGAAAAGAACATCGAGCTTGAGAAAGCGAGTCTTGCAAAGGACCGCTTCCTGGCCTCGATGTCGCACGAGCTCCGGACTCCCCTCAACGCGATTATCGGCTTCACCGGCACGCTGTTGATGCGGTTGCCCGGACCACTGACTGCGGATCAAGAAAAGCAACTCAATACCGTTCAGACAAGCGCGCGTCATCTGCTGTCGCTCATAGACGATTTGCTGGACTTGGCCAAGATTGAATCAGGGAACGTGGAGGTTAACTTCGATCCGGTAGTCATTCAAAGCGTCGTTGAGGAAGTGGCTTCTGCGCTCCGCCCGCAGGCAGAGGCGAAGAGCCTCCGATTCGAAGTGAACGCGCCGAGGCAAGAGCTTGTCGTTATGACCGACCGGCGCGCCCTCAGTCAGATTCTCCTCAACTTGACCAACAACGCCATTAAGTTTACTGAAAAGGGCGGCGTGAGACTCGAGATTACGCAACGCACAGGGTACCGGTCTCTCTCTACTGAAATCACCATCACCGACACGGGACTTGGCGTCAGAGCAGAAGACCACGAAAAGCTGTTTCAGGCCTTTACGCAAGTAGACGCCAGGGGCTCGCGGCGTTCCGAAGGTACGGGATTGGGCCTCCACCTCAGTCAAAAGCTCGCCAGCTTGCTGGGCGGCTTCATCAGTTTCGAAAGCGAGTTTGGCAAGGGCAGCCGGTTCACGCTGACCCTGGAAGGTAAACAATAATGCCGGCCCGCATACTAATCATTGAGGACAACCCGGCCAACCTCGAGCTGATGAGTTACCTGCTGCACGCCTTCGGGCACGATACTCTGACCGCATGCGATGGGCAGGCGGGTCTGGAAGCTGCGCAGCGCGAGTCGCCCGACCTGATCATCTGCGATGTCGAGCTGCCTAAGATCAACGGGCTGGAGGTAGCCAGAAGGCTCAAGAGCGATTTGGCGCTGCGCTGGATTCCCCTGGTTGCCGTTACCGCGTTTGCGATGGTTGGAGACCGTGACCGGATACTGGCCGCCGGGTTCGACGGATACATCCCCAAGCCCCTCGCCCCGGAAAAGTTTGCCGGAGAGGTCGAAGCGTTTCTACCGGCCATCGTACGATCGACTCCAAAGGTTTTGTCTCAACTGGCGGTGACGATTACGAAGCCCAAAACTACGCGCGCGTCAATCCTGGTGGTCGACAATCTGCCAGTAAACATAGAACTAATGCGCAGTCTACTCGAGCCCTCCGGGTACTATGTCTTCAGCTCCGGCAATGTAGACGATGGGCTGGAGATGGTGCGCCAGACGACCGTCGACCTGATCATTTCCGACGTGCACATGCCCGAAAAGGACGGGTATGCATTCATCCAAGCCGTGAAAGCCGATCGGCAGTTGCGCCATATTCCATTCATGTTCCTTTCTTCGACTCTTGGGCGCGAGCACGACGCGCAGCGCTGCGCCGCATTCGGCGCTGATAGGTTCATCATGCGCCCAATCGAGCCGCAGACCCTGCTGGCCGCGGTCGAAGCCTTGATAAGGGGCAAGCAAAGGGGGCTATGTGCGATTGAAACGGAATGACTTGTTGGGTCTTGCGGTCTTAGAAAAGGACAGATTCCAGAAGAAAGAGAACACCGAGTATGGCTACCATTTTGGTTGTAGATGACCGCCCCATTAACCGCGAGTTCCTTACAACTCTTCTCGGCTATCGAGGACATCAGATACTGGAAGCCGAGGACGGGGCAGAGGCGTTGGAATCCGTGAAGACCAATCGCCCGCACCTGGTCATCAGCGACATTCTCATGCCTACGATGGACGGGTACGAGTTCGTCCGCCAGTTGCGCGCCGACCCCGCTACAGCCAACGTCCCTGTAGTCTTTAGCACGGCCCATTATCTCGACCGTGAGGCGCGGTCGCTGGCTGAAGCCTGCGGCGTCACTCACACGATACTCAAGCCCGCCGAACCGGAAGAAGTTTTGCGAGTGGTAGACGCGGCGCTGGGCATCTCCGAACCTGCAGCCCCACTCCCGGCGGAAGACTTTGACCGCGAGCATCTTCGGTTGCTCACGGACAAGCTCGCGCAGAAGGCTCAAGAGCTTACTAGAGTGAACGAACGGTTGACGGCGCTGATCGAGCTGGGCCAGCAATTGGCTGCGGAGCGCGATCCGCTCTATCTGCTGGAAGGCTTCTGCCACTCTGCGCGCAGAATCGTGGGTGCAAAGTATGCCGCGATCCTCGTGCTGGACGATGACCGAGAGACCGTGCGGAATTTCTATTCAAGCGGGATACAGCCAGCCACAGCGTCTATGAGTGGCGCGCCGCCCGTGGGGCGAGGGCTCTTCCGCAAGCTGCTCAGCGAGGGCGGCTTGGTTCGTGTTAGCAACGTCAAACAGGATCCCCGCTCGGAAGGGTTCCCTCCGAATCATCCGGATATGAGTTCGTTCCTGGGCGCCGCCATCGCTTCATCCAGTGGAATCTACGGGGTTCTTTATCTCACGGACAAGCTCGGGCTTGATGAGTTCAGCGAAGCGGACGAGAAGTTGATCGCAATGCTGGTTGCGCAGGTGGGGGTCGCTTACGAGAACGCCAGGCGGTTTGAAGAGCTGCGCAGCCGGGCGGCGGAGCTCAAGCACAGTGAAGAGGCTCTACGTGAGGCAAATCAGACGCTCCAGTCACTGGTTCAAACGTCGCCGCTCGCCATCATCGCGCTTGATCTCGATGGCAACGTCAAGAGCTGGAATTCGGCGGCGGAGCGAATCTTTGGCTGGACCGAAAAAGAAGTGATCGGCCTGCGAATCCAAATCATTCCCGACGACGAATGGGACGGCTTCTACAACTCTCTCGATATCACGCGCAAGGCCGGGACGTTTACGGGCTTCGAAACCACGCGGATGAGAAAAGACGGATCTTTGATCGATGTCAGTCTCTCCGCCGCGCCGCTGATCGACGGCAGGGGCGCCATCA
>JBGQGO010000409.1:0-5500 GCA_041497455.1 Blastocatellia bacterium
GAGGGTTTTGAAACTGCTCGGGTGGATTTGGAAGGCTTCCGCCGGCGCGCATTGACTGTCGGGTTGGTCGCGCTTGCGGCGGCCGTCGCCGGTGCGCTCATCAGCAGCGAAAGTCGCGAGCAGTTCTTCAGGTCGTATCTGTTGGCCTACATTTTCTGGATAGCGATACCGCTCGGGTGTTTTGCGATTCTGATGCTGCAGCACATGTCAGGCGGAGTCTGGGGGCTGGTGACGCGGCGAGTGCTCGAGAGCTCGACCCGAACCTTCCCGCTGCTCGCGCTGCTGTTCATTCCGCTGTTGTTCGGACTCAAGTCGATCTTTCCATGGGCGTCTCCTGAGAAGCTCGCTGCGAACGCCGCGCTGAATCGGGCAGTCGAAGAAAAGCACCTCTACTTGAACGTCGGGTTCTTCATCGCGCGCGCGGCTTTCTACTTTTTGGTTTGGATATTGGTCACCCGTTTGTTGAACCGCTGGTCCGCCGAACAGGACAGGACCGGCGAGCGAAACCTGACCAGCAAGCTGCAGGCACTTAGCGGTCCGGGCCTGCTGCTCTACGGTCTGACCGTCACGTTCGCATCGATCGACTGGGCGATGTCGCTTGACCCGCAATGGTTCTCGACGATGTACGGCTTGTTGTTCATGGGTGGGCAAGGGCTCGCGGGAATGGCGTTCGTGATCGCGGTCATGGTGTTGCTCGCAGGACGCAAGCCGATGAGCGACGTAATCAAGCCTTCTCACTTGCACGACCTCGGCAAGCTTATGCTCGCATTCCTGATGATCTGGGCGTACTTTGCGTTCTCGCAGTTCTTGATCATCTGGGCGGGCAATCTACCGGAGGAGATTCCGTTCTACACGCGGCGGATTCAGTCTTCGTGGAAATACGTTGGCTTCGGGTTGATCGTTTTGCACTTCTTTTTGCCGTTCGTGCTGCTGCTGTCGCGAGATCTGAAGAGGAACGGGCGGATGCTGTCGACCGTTGCGATCGGTGTGATCGTGATGAGGTATGTAGATTTGATCTGGCTGACGGGCCCGGAGCTTCACAGCGGCACGTTCAGGTTTGGTTGGGTGGATGTGATGCTGGATTTGATGCTGCTTGCGGGAATCGGCGGCGTATGGCTTTGGTTCTTCGCGACGCAGTTGAAGAGCCGGCCGCTGCTTCCGATTCACGACCCGGACATCGAAAGCGTTTTCGCTACGGGACACGGACACTAGAGATATGAGCCACTCAAAACACGATGAGCACAGCGACGGCGCGGAGCTTGGCCACGAGGTCAGCAAAGTGCAGGTGGGCGGCATTGCCTGGTTCATCATAGTGCTGACCGTATCGGTGGTTTTCATCGGGTGGTTGATCGCGGCCGTGTTGAACACGTTTGAAGGGCGCGAAAAGAAAGCCGAGCTTGAATCGCGTCCGTCCCCCTTCGCCGCGGAACGAGCAAAGCTTCCGCCCGAGCCTAGACTTCAGCTTGCGCCAAATAGCGAAGAGCAGATCGATAAGAACGAGCCGCCGAACTTGAGAACCCAGCATCCACTAGTGGAGATGAAGGAGTTGCGCAAGAGCTGGGACGATCAACTGAAAAGCTACGGTTGGGTGGACGAGCAGGGCGGCGTCGTCAGGATTCCGATAGACGACGCCAAGAGGTTGTTGCTTCAACGCGGACTGCCGACCCGCCCCGCGAAGAAGCTTGAGCCGGCGGTGGCCAAGGGAGAACAGCAGCAGCAATGAATTCAACGAGCAAAAGGAAGATCGAAAAACCGCAGCGGCCGGACGGCGCGCAACCAGGCCCCGATCGACGCCGTCGCAGCGTTCGCGCATTCGTCTTGCTCTTACCTTTTTCATTTCTCTTTCTCACTTCCGCGCTTGCGCAGAGCTGGGGACAGGGGCCGCCGCCGCGTCACGCGCCGATACCGGCAGGCGAGAAACCCCGCGAACTCGAAGAAGTGCGAATCGATCAGAGATTGGACGAATCGCTCCCGCTTGATGCCGTGTTTCGCGACGAGAACGGCGACGAGGTGAAACTCGGAGCTTACTTTGGAAGCAAGCCTGTCGTGCTCGCGCTGGTTTACTATTCGTGCCCGATGCTCTGCAATCAAGTGCTGAATGGAATGACCAGCGGGCTCGACGTGTTGAAGGCGTTCAGCATCGGAAAGGAATTTGAAGTCGTAACTGTGAGCTTCGATCCAAAGGAAACCCCGGAGCTTGCGCGGCAGAAGAAAGAGACCTACATCAAGTGGTACAAGCGCGAAGGCGCGGCCGAAGGCTGGCACTTCCTGACCGGCGACCAGCCGAACATCGACCGGCTCACCGAGGCTGCGGGGTTTCACTACAAATGGGACGAGAAGACCACTCAGTTCATTCACGCGACCGGAATAATGATCGCAACTCCGGATGGTAAGCTCGCCCGCTATTTCTACGGGATCGAGTACGCGCCGAAGGATTTGCGCCTCGGGTTGGTCGAAGCGTCCGCCGGCAAGATCGGCTCTCCCGTGGATCAGCTTCTGTTGTACTGCTATCACTACGACCCGGCGTCGGGTAAGTACGGCGCGGCGGTGATGAACATTATGAGGCTGGGCGGGGCCCTAACGGTGATTGCGATCATCGCGATGTTCATCGTCTTTAGGATGCGTGGGCTTTCAGCCAGGCGGGCAAGCGCAGGAGGGATCGTCTAGGCAATGCAGACTGTTCCATTTGCACCGGAGCAAGCATCGAGCTTCGCAGGCGACGTAGACGCGCTGTACGGTTTTTTGTGGGCGCTTACGATCGTCGTAGGCACGGTGCTGACTCTGTTGATTCTCTACTTCGCGGTGAAGTATCGCCGCCGCAGCGAACACGAGATTCCCAGACCTGTTCACGCCTCGCATCGCCTCGAAGCAATCTGGGTCGGAGTGCCTTTCGTGATCGCGATGGGGATCTTTGTCTGGTCCGCTGGCATTTATTACAGAATGTACCGGCCTCCCGGGGAGGCCATCGACGTCTACGTCGTCGCCAAGCAATGGATGTGGAAGTTTCAACACCTGGACGGCCATCGTGAGATAAACGAGCTGCACGTTCCCGTTGGCCGAAAGGTAAAGCTGACGATGACCACCGAAGACGTGATTCACAGCTTCTTCGTGCCGGCGTTCCGGGTGAAGATGGACGTCGTGCCCGGCAAGTACAGCACGGTCTGGTTCGAGCCGACCAAAGCGGGCAGGTATCACTTGTTCTGCGCGGAGTACTGTGGAACTAGTCACTCAGGGATGATCGGATGGGTCGATGTCATGGAAGCGCCGGAGTACCAGGCGTGGCTGAGCGGCGGCGGCGCCGGAGACTCGCTTGCCGCTTCGGGCGAAAAACTCTTCCAGCAACTCGCGTGTAACACCTGTCATAAGGGCGACGGGACCGGCCGCGGGCCGTCGCTCCAGGGCGTGTTCGGTAAGCCGGTTCAACTGGCCAACGGTCAGAAGGTCGATGCGAACGAAGCATATGTGCGCGAGTCGGTCACGAATCCGAAGGCTAAGGTTGTCGCGGGCTACGAACCGATAATGCCGACGTTTCAGGGACAGGTCAGCGAAGAGCAATTGCTCCAGTTGATCGCTTACATACGATCGCTGGCCAGCGTTCAGGGGCCAACGCCTCAAGGCGGCGCATCGCCGGCCGGTCAGCAGACGAAGCAGCCGCAACAGTAGAGCACTAATATATGAACATCGAAGTTCAAGAACAGCCGCCTCGCACTCATTACCTCAACGCGACTTACGGTATTAAGTCGTGGCTGTTGACGAAGGACCACAAGCGAATCGCGCTCTTGTACCTCGCGTCGGTGACGTTCTTCTTCGCGCTGGGCGGGGCGTTCGCGGTTGGAATACGGTTGGAGCTGCTGACGCCGCAGGGCGATATGATGCAGGCCGAGACCTACAACCGCATGTTCACGATGCACGGCGTGGCGATGGTCTTCTTCTTCCTGATACCGGCGATCCCGGCCACGCTCGGGAATTTTCTTGTGCCGCTCATGATCGGAGCGAAGGACCTCGCTTTCCCGAAGCTCAATCTGCTGAGCTGGTACATCTACAATGTTGGCGCGCTGTTCACGTTGATCGCGATCGTGACCGGCGGCGTCGATACCGGCTGGACCTTCTATACTCCGTACAGCACGACGTATTCAAACGGCAACGTGTTGTTGACCGGCATCGGCATCTTCATAACCGGCTTCTCGTCGATTCTGACCGGGCTCAACTTCATCGTAACGATTCACACGATGCGAGCGCCGGGCTTAACGTGGTTCCGGTTGCCGCTGTTCATCTGGGCTCATTACGCGGCGAGCCTGATAATGATCCTCGGCACTCCGGTCATTGCAATTACGGTTCTGTTGCTGGCCGCCGAGCGAATCGCTCACGTGGGCATCTTCGATCCGGCGCTGGGAGGCGATCCGGTCTTGTTCCAGCATCTGTTCTGGTTCTATTCGCATCCGGCCGTTTACATCATGGTCTTGCCGGCGATGGGAGTGATCAGCGAACTGATCGCGAACATGACGCGCAAGAACATCTTTGGCTACCGCTTCGTTGCGTTCTCGAGCCTGGCGATCGCGGTCTTCGGTTTTCTGGTCTGGGGCCATCACATGTTCGTGAGCACCCAGTCGGTCTACGCGGGGATGGTGTTCTCGATTCTAAGCTACGCGGTTGCAGTGCCGTCGGCGGTGAAGGTGTTCAACTGGACGGCCACGCTCTACAAGAGCTCGATTTCCTACAACACGCCGATGCTTTACGCGTTCGGGTTCATCGGGTTTTTCATCATCGGCGGGATGACCGGCTTGTTCCTTGCGGCGCTGGGAGTGGACGTGCACGTTCACGACACCTACTTCGTTGTAGCTCATTTTCACTACATCATGGTGGGCGGCACGATTATGGGCTACCTTGGCGGATTGCATTACTGGTGGCCGAAGATCACCGGGCGCATGTACTCGGAGGGCTGGGCGCGATTTGCAGCGCTGGTGATTTTCGTTGGATTCAACCTGACGTTTTTTCCACAGTTCCTTTTGGGTTACATGGGGATGCCGCGAAGGTACTATGCCTATCCGCCGGAGTTTCAGGTGTTGAACGTGATGTCTTCGGCTGGCGCGTCGATCCTGGGAATCGGTTACTTGATTCCGTTGATCTACTTTGTGTGGTCGATGCGATACGGCCCGCGCGCGTCAGCGAATCCCTGGGGCGCGTTCGGACTGGAGTGGCGGACAAGCTCGCCTCCGCCGACCGAGAATTTCAAGGAGACACCGATTGTGACCTGGGAGGCTTATGAGTTCCGGCCGGCGCACGAGGCTGAGGTTATCGATATCACGAGGCACTGAAGGAAAGAGGATCGAGGATGGAAGATCTATTTTCTATTTTCGATTTGTCATTTGTCATTTTTTATTGAAGAGCTTTGCGATGGCCTCCGTCTCTTCCAATAACAAATGACAAATCGAAAATAGAAAATAGAAAATAAGTCTCGATCCTCAATCCTCGATGAGGGGTTACTTTGGCTGAGAGTCAC
>JBGQGO010000410.1:0-5494 GCA_041497455.1 Blastocatellia bacterium
CAACCCGAGCCCATAATGGTCGCGACCTCGAGCCCGAGTTCGTTCTTCTTGCGAATGATCGCATCGACGTCTTTGTTCTTCCACTCCCAGAACTCGAACGCGGGATAACCGAGCCGCTTTGCAGCAGCAACCGAAGCTTGAATGTCAGAGACGAACGTCTTGCGAGCTTCGTCAGTGAACAACGGCTTCCAACCCGAACCCATAATCGTCGCGACCTCGAGCCCGAGTTCGTTCTTCTTGCGGATGATCGCGTCGACGTCTTTGTTCTTCCACTCCCAGAATTCGAACGCCGGATACCCGAGCCGTTTCACTCGCTCCATCCGTTCGAGGAACGGAAGATCGGTCATGATCATGTCAATGCACACCGAAAGCCTGACCGGGTTTGTTTTCGATTGCGGCAGTGATCTGACGAGCATCGGTGCAGCGGCGAACAACGCCGACGCGCCTGCTGCCTGCTTGAGAAAGTGCCTACGATTGAGCATCGCTTTTTTGTCCGCTTCTGCTTGTAGTCCGGTCTTTAGGCGGAAGTTCGTCGTTCAGAGTTCAAGCTTCAGCTTGCTTCCGGCGCTCAACGCGATCGAATCACGCAAGCTGAAGCTTGAACTCTGAACCCCTGAAGGCCGTACTACGAACTGGCCGCTCACGACAGCGCGCGCTTCATATACTCAAATGCCGATCGCGTTCCTTCGATCGGGTTCGCCGATTCCGGTTCGTATTCGATGTTTGCACCGTACTTGAATTTGATCTCTTTTAGCAGCTTCATTGTCTCGGCTATCGGCGTCGCCGCTTCGCCGAATCTTCGCTGGGTGTGGTCCGCGTCTTTGTCTCTGTCCTTGATGTGGAGACTCACGATGCGTTCTTGGTGCTCGCGAATGTACGACACCGGATCGAAGCCCGCCGCATAGAAGTGCCCGATGTCCAGATTGATGCTCAAGTATTCCGACGCGCCCTTGAGGGCGTTCGCGAAGTCATCAGGCGTTTCGAACTCCTGAGTCCTGTCCCCCTTGAATCCCGCATAGCCAAACCAGTGATTGTGAAGCCCAAGTTTGATTTTGTACTTTTGGCACCATTGATCGAGCCTCGGCACGATTGGCTTCTTCACCGACGCGGTCATCACGTTGGTTCCGAGAAGCAGCGCGCCGTTGAATCCGCGATCCAGATAATCGTCCTTTGAGTCGACGGGGAAGTTCACGCAGTAGGCGCCGACTTTGATCCCGGCGTCGTCGAACTTTTTCTTGATCGCCTTGAAATCGGCTTCAGAAGCCTTTCCTGGGTTCAGGTGCCCGTCCCACAGCTCGATGTTGCTCAAGCCGATTGCGACCATCGCTTCGATCATCTTGTCTACGCTGAAGGCGCGGAACGTGTAGCTCTGCACTCCGACCTGAATGCCGCCGAAGATCGAAGGCTTCACTTTGGCGGGTTGGCCGGATGCCAGACTCTTCAACGAAAGTCCGGCGACTCCCGCAAGCACGCCCTGCCCGAACTGTCGTCGCGTGATATTGTGCATAACTGCTCTCCCTGTCGTGAGGATGCTGCTCGGTCTTCCAGACCGCGTGGCATCATATTAGAACTCTTGGCAAAAGGCAAAACCCCTGCGATGGATTTTTAAGTCTGAACCAGTCTTTGAGCGCGAAGACTCGGGTAGGTTGGGAACGGCGCTGGAACCGTAGCCAAAATGAAATGAGCCTCTGGGAAAGAAGCTAAGACACTAACGCCAATTCCGAATAAAGCTTTGTTCGGCGCGCGCGAAGAGTCAAAGCATAGTCATGCACACGCTGTCGTAATCGTTCGGGCAACTCGCGGCGGGCAAGCAACTCCTCGCACAGAGCGATAGCTTGATAAAAGGTCCCGGCTTGCGCCCAACAACTCGCGGCGCTGAACCGATGAACGAACGAGTTCTCTGTCAGCCCGTTCGCTACGCAGGTTTCACTAAGTAGCTCTTCGATTCCTGCAGCCTCAGCGAACTTGGTTGCGGCTTCATCGGCTTGTCGCTCGCGCAGCACCTGAGCTTCCAGAAGCAAGTTCGATTTGCGGGCTTCCTCGGCTTCAAATGCCGCATCCAGGCCCTGCCGGTTGACACCCTGCAATGGTTCTTGATTCATCGCAAGCCCTCCTCAAATCGATGGACCGAGAAGATCACTTCCTTTATGCCAATTCCAACAACGAATCTTTCTAGCTTGCGATGGATAGAAGAATGCCCGTAATAATGTGCTTACAACGCACAGTACTGGGCACTTGAAAGCGATCCGATTGATGAACTGTTACGGGACCAGTTGCTCCCATCTTCAGCCGCGACTTCTACTACTTCCAAAACTAAATCCCCAGCAGTACCTTCGAGCCACATCTTCTCTGAATCAAAATTCGGCCGCTTTTTAATATTGACTGTTCTGCCATCGGCAGTCACCTGCACTAGTTTATCTGGCGTCACCCACTCATTAGGTACGACAGAGTAATCACCGTTAGGCTCAACAGTGGTTCTTGAAACCTTAAAAAAGTCGATGCGTCCTGTACGGCTATTGCTGAGGAACAGGGCAAACCCGGTCAGACGCTTATCTGTTTTATTGACTAGTTTGACCTTCGGAAAGCTAACATATCCGTTTGAGTCCGTCTTCTTCCTCGTAAACTGGTAGTATTCATCGCTCGTGATTTCCTTCACGTTCGCAACTTGGATAAGGACAGGACATCCTTCACGGTTTTGTAGACTGATGGGCGTATCCGGATACTGCCTCACTTTCTTGAGAATCTCCTTTTCCCCATCAGTGGCATCGAGCTTATGTTGGCTAGCGGCGCCACTGGCAAAGATCGAGAAAATGACTATCGCAGCTATGGTTGTGCTAGTTACTACGCGATTGGAAACTCTTCTGTTCTCACCGTTTGTTTTCAGCATCCTCCTACCTCCTAATCGTGAACTCGAGTTAGTCGTAAGAAATACAAACCGCCTTTCGATCAAACCTGAACCAAGTGGCAGTTTTGCCCATAAGATCATGAACTGGGTTCTTGAGTCTCGTCAGAAATCCCGTTTTCTTCAGCATAAATCCCGATTCGTCTTAAATGCAGAGGTGGGAGCCCAATTACTTTGCGGAAATTCCTTTCAAAGGCACTTAAGCTTCCAAAGCCACTTTGCAAAGCTATTTCAAGAAGGCTGTAGTTTTTTGTTGATATGAGAGTTACGGCGGATGATAAACGGTAACGAATTAGCAACTGATGGACTGTGAAGCCGGTTGCCTGGCGGAAGAGAACATTTAGATGGTTTTTGCTAATGCCGCATGTCTTTGCTACCTTTTGGAGGTTCAAAGCAGGATCAGCGTAATCTTTTTCAATTGACTGCCAGGCACGTTCCAGTCGGCGACTGTAGCGCAATTTTGCCACTAGATTGGGGAGTGGCTGCAAGAATAGTCTCTTCTGGATTTCTTGGACTGTACTCATTCCGTGCCGCAAAACATAATCATGATACTCTGTCATGACATGTGGACGTAATATCGTACACGAATTAAGCATCACGGCATAGATATGTGTAGCCGGCGGAACCCGATAAAATACTCTCGGGGAGCAACACACTAATACCCCTCTACCCTTATTGCTGACAACTGGCCTCGGGTATTTTTTTGTGATACCTTCTCGCGCGTCAAGACGTGGTGCAGGCTTGTCGGTTTGCGTTCCCTACATTCGGAGGCTGTAGTGGCTAAAGAAAAAATCTACGACGCAATCATCATCGGCTCGGGCGCGACAGGCGGGATGGCCGCAAAAGAACTCACCGAGCGCGGCATGCAAGTGCTCGTGCTCGAAGCCGGCCCGCCGGTGATTCCCGAACGCGACCTCAGCTCGCACCGCTGGCCCTATGAGTCGATGTATCGCGGCTTCGGCGCCCCCGGTTGGAAAGACCAGGATCAGTGGATGCAAGCAACCGCCGGCGAGTTCAGCCGCCAGTTCTACGTCAAAGACACCGAGCATCCTTACACCACCGATCCGGGCAAACCCTTCCTCTGGGTGCGCGCGCGAATCGTCGGCGGCAAGACGCTTCACTGGGGACGCATGTCCTATCGCCTGTCGGACCTCGATTTCAAAGCCGCCAGCAACGACGGCTTCGGCGACGATTGGCCAATTAGCTACCAGGAACTTGCGCCTTATTACGACAAAGCCGAAGAGTTCATAGGCGTGAGCGGAAACCGCGACGGCTTGCCGCACCTGCCCGACGGAAACTTCATGCCGCCGATGAAGCTCAACTGTGGCGAGCACCTTTTGCGCAAAGGCGCGGAGAAAGTAGGACGGCGTGGAATCCCGATGCGGCTGGCGATGCTCACCGGGCCGCCAAAGCCCCACATGAAAAAGCGCGCGCGGTGTCACTACTGCGGCAACTGCGGCGACGGATGCGATGTCGGAGCGATGTTCAATTCGCTCAGCTCGACCTTGCCGGTGGCTGAAGCTACCGGCCGGATGACGCTGCGTCCGAATTCGATTGTTCGGCACATAATCGTCGATACGAAGACCGGCAAGGCGAAAGGCGTCGCCTTCCTCGATCGAGTCACTCATCAGGAGTTCGAGGCGGTGGGCAAAATCATAGTGCTCGGCGCGTCAACTCTCGAATCGACTCGCATACTGCTCAACTCGAAATCGCGGCAGCATCCGAACGGACTTGGCAATTCCTCGGGCAAGCTGGGTCATTACTTGATGGACCACTTCGGCGGAATCGGCGCGAGCGGCTACTTCAACGTGCTCGCCGGCCGCGATCCGGTGAATGAAGACGGCAAGACTTCGGGCTTATTGATACCTCGCTTCCGCAACGTTAGCAAAGAAACAAAGCAGCAGCGGTTCGTTCGCGGCTACGGGTTCGAGTGCGGTTCGGGCTCGCGTATGTTTCCCGCGTTCGTCAAGAACCCAGCGGTGACACCCGGCTTCGGTTCGGAATTCAAACAGCGAGTACGGCACTACTACACGACCCCGGTGAGCCTGACGACTCGTGCAGAGATGCTCGCGCGGCTTGAGAACTACGCGGAGATCGACCCCAACGGAGTCGTCGACGCCTGGGGTATACCGGTGTTGAAGATTCACATCCAGTACTCGGACAATGAGCGCGAGATGGCTCGCGACGCCGCCCAAACCAGCGAAGAGATACTTCGCGCGGCGGGCGCGGAAGTTGTCTCGACCGGAGGGCGGATGACCGCGCCCGGCCGGATCATTCACGAGCTGGGCACTGCTCGCATGGGAACCGATCCGAAGACGTCGGTGCTTAACAAGTTCAATCAGAGCTGGGACGTGAAGAACCTGTTCGTGGTTGACGGCGCGTGCTTCGTGACGAGCGCGAATCAGAATCCGACGCTTACGATGCTGGCGCTGACGATGCGCGCGTGTGATCGCCTCGCGGATGAGTACAAGCGAGGAAACCTTTAAACTTTTTTGGACTGCGGCGGCAAAGTACTCCGCGACGCCGGGTTTTGTATGCGCATGAGAAACAAAATAGGCGGCGCGGAGTTAAGTGGCGCCCCACTGCAAATGA
>JBGQGO010000411.1:0-5491 GCA_041497455.1 Blastocatellia bacterium
TATGAATGAGGAAGATCGTGCTCGCAAGCTTGCTGCTGACTCTTATGGCCCCGGTTTGGTTTGCTTCGGAAGCGCAGAACCGGCCCGTCGTTCCGGTGGTGCTCATATCGATCGACGGGTTGAAACCGGACTACGTGCTCGATGCGGATAAGCACGGCCTCAAGATTCCTAACCTGCGCAAGCTTGCCGCGGAAGGCGCGCACGCTGCGGGAGTCACCGGCGTACTGCCAACCGTCACCTATCCGAGCCACACGACGATGGTGACCGGAGTCGCGCCCGCCAAACACGGCGTCATCGCCAACTCGCCCTTCGATCCTTTTAGCAAGAACCTGAACGGCTGGTACTGGTACGCCGAGGACATCAAGGTCCCGACTCTGTGGGACGCCTGCGCGAAAGCGCGCATAACTACAACCAGCGTAGACTGGCCGGTCACTGTGGGCGCGAACATAACCTTCAACATCGTTCAGTACTGGCGCGCCGAGAACGCCGAAGACCGCAAGCTCATTCGCGCGCTCTCAACGCCGGGTCTGTTCGCCGAAGCCGAAACCGCGCTCGGTCCATACACCGATGGCAACGACTACTCGATTGCGGGCGATGTTCGCCGGGCGGCTTTCAATGTTTATCTGCTCGACAAGAAGAAGCCGCGCTTTCATCTCTCCTATTTCGGTAGTCTCGACGAAGAGGAGCACAAGACCGGTCCTTACAGCGCGCAAACGTTTGCCGTACTCGAGCAGTTAGACGCGGTCATCGGGCAGGTTCGCACAGCGGCTGAGAAAATCGGCGGCGGCCGCGCCATCATCTGCGTCGTGTCGGATCACGGATTCAAGCTCACCGGCAAAGAAGTCAACTTGAACTCCGCGCTTCGCGAAGCGGGACTGATCGAGTTGAACGAACAAGGCAGGGTGAAATCCTGGCGGGCGTTCGCGTGGTACGGTGGCGGATCGGCAGGAATCATGCTTCGTGATGAAAAGAACGATGAAGCGAGAAAGATCGCGGGGGACGTCTTGAACCGGCTGGCGAACGACGCATCATCGGGCGTGGCGAAAGTCGCCGATCGCGCCGGGGCTCGCGTGATGGGCGGCTTCCCCGACGCAGCGTTCGTTGTCACGTTGAAGGCGGGCTTCCGGCTTGGCTCGAAGCTTCAAGGACCGGTGACCGCAGCAGTCAGACCCGGCGGGACACACGGCTACGCGCCCGATGTGCATGAGATGAACTCTTCGTTCTTCATCGCGGGTCCAGGAATCGCAGCGGGCCGCGATCTCGGTCAGATAGATATGCGGGACATCGCTCCCACGCTTGCTTCGTTGCTTGGAGTGCCGCTCCCGTCGGCTGAGGGTCGAGGGCTGACGCTTCGCTGAACAGCGCTCCTTCAATCCCCCAGCCTATTTGGACTGCGGCGGCCTATTTGGACTGCGCCGCCTGTTCCGCATTGAACGACTATCGCATGCGTGGCGGCGCTTTTCTTTACGTAGAAGACTCTACCAAGGGACCTGGTTCTGCGGTCGCTCACTCCAAAGATGCAAAAGCGCCGCCACCCATGCGAAAGTCGTTGAACGCGGAATAGGCGGCGCAGTCCAAATAGGCCGCCGCAGTCCAAATAGGCCGCCGCAGTCCAAATAGGCTGCGGCAGGTGGAGTCCCCCAACCGAGTCACTTGTCGACTGTACGGCATTTTGTTTGAGGTCTCCTTCTAGAGAACGGTCCCGTACAAGGCGAGGCACTTGACCTTTAGTTCCTGGACGATTTCGATCCGATCGGATCGCCCGGTGGCGTCGCGAGCGGCGCGGTCTGCTTGCGCGTGGCGTCGGGGCGCGCCAGGAAACGCTCGATGTCTTCGCGAGTCGCGCTTCGATGCGCCGTGTTGAGACCCGCCGAGGCCGGGAGCTTCAACCAGGCGTTCACGTCGCGCAACGCTTGCGTCGCGACGGCGCGAACCTGAGGCGCGGCGGATGAGCCAGCCGCCAGGTCCATCAACTCCGTGACCGTCAAGCTCTGAACCGCGCGCGCGATCTCAGCGTGATAAGCGTTCTTCGGCGCAGCGGTTTTCCACGTCGCCGCTATCAGCGCGTCGACAACTTCTTTGAAGTCGGGGTTCGCGTTGTTGCGTGAGTGGAACTCGATCAACCGCGCGGCTCGATTCGGATCGAGCAAACCCGATACGGCAAAGTCCGCTGCAATTGTCGCCGCCGCAATCGGGTCGAACGTCGGGGCGGTTCGTTTGCTGAACAACTCAGTGGTTCCGCCTTCGTAGCCGAACGCCCGCGGAGGAATCAAATCGAGTATTCGCGGCGGGATCGCGAGCGCTTCGGCCTTGATCGTCTCCAATACCGCCGCGAGCGCGTCGCGTTGCCGCGCAGGTGAAACGATTTCATGCACCTTCCCAGGATTGGCTCCTGAAGCCGTTTTCACGGCATACGTATAGTTCACCCCGCCCACCGACTTCACCGCCGCTTGAAGCTGATAGCGATGATGCAGGTAGAGCGGCAGCAGCTTCGCTTCGAGAAGTGACAGCGGTGTGCCCGTTGGAATGCTGCCCAGGCCAAACTGCGAGAGCCCTATGCGGCGCACTTCCATTTCGTGCCGCAGCATCGCTATGGGATCATCGCCGTTGTCCCAGAGACTTGCGAGCGGATGCGCCGCGCCGGGCGGGCGCGCGTCCGCGTCCGAGATGAACAACATTCCGGCGGCGACGCCTTCTTCCAGGATCCGCTCGAGCTCTGCCGCTTCATTCGCGCCCGGCCCAAGTTCTGAATAGCCGTACTTGATCGCGAACTTGTCATAAGCTCCGATGCCTACCGCGTAAGCGTTCGACAGATCGAGCTTCCCGTTCTTTATCTCGACCATCGGCGCGGGGTAGTCCATCACCGACGCGCGGCCATAAGTGCTCGCCGCGAAGTTGTGCGCCAGCCCGAGCGTGTGGCCGGTCTCGTGCGCCGACAACTGGCGGATTCGTGCCAGCGACATCGCCGCCGCGTCAGTCGAAGGATCGAGGTCCGCGAGGTATTCAAGATCCGCGGCCGCGCCAAACTCACATTCGCCTTCACCCTGCCCGGCGCCGGCGAACGCCGGAATCAGACCTGTTCCAATCAAGTAGTCCTGTCTGATCCGAAGCGAGCCCAGTGTGACGTTGCCTTTGATGATCTCGCCCGTTCGCGGATCGGTGACGCTTCCTCCATAAGACCAGCCGCGACTCGAGCGGTGCACCCAGTTGATGATGTTGTAGCGGAGGTCCATCGGGTCCGCACCTTCGGGCAGCACCTTTACTTGAAACGCGTTCTTGAAACCGGCGGCTTCGAAGGCCGCGTTCCACCAAGACGCGCCTTCGACCAGCGCGCTGCGGATCGGCTCGGGCGCGCCGTTGTCAACGTAGTAGACGATCGGCTTCACCGGCTCGGATACCGCGGCGCTCGGGTCTTTTTTCTGAAGGCGGTGACGCGCGATCCAGCGTTTCTCAACCGGCTCAGTGATCGGTGACGCGTAGTCGTGGAAGGTGATGCCATGCACGCCGACTCGCGGATCGAGCTTGCGCGGTTTGTAGTTGTTATCGGGCAGCTCGACCAGCGAGTGATGCTCGCGTACGGTGAGCGACTGAGGGGATGGCACCGTGTCACGAACCAGCGGGCCAGTCTCGGCTTCGGATGTAAACGTCAAAATCGTCTCGACCTCGGTGTTCTTCGGAAAGACCTTGGTGCGCGGAAGGTAAAACGCGCTGCGCGACTCATCGTAGCGATACTGGCCTTGCCTCGCTTGTCTGAGCCGGTCGATCACGCCGTGCACATCGCGAAGAAAGAACGCGGTCGCGTCAACCAGCACCCGTTCGCCTTCCGAGGCCTCGACTTTGAATCCCCACAGCACGGATTGAGCAAACGACTCTTCGACCGCGCGGCGCTCTGCCGGATCCGATGAGATGGCTCGGTAGCGATAGTTGGATTGGACCAGCAGGACCTTCGGCCCGATGCGCTCGAAGCGGACGACGTGCGAGCCTCCGAGCTGTCCGCGATCCAGCCCCAGCGGGTTCGACCCGACACCGGTTGGCAGAGAGATCTGATACAGAAACTCGGCATTGAACCGCGAGATTTCCATCAGCATCTTGCCGTTCGCCGCGTCCCAGTAAAGAGGAACGTAGCCATCGAGCTTCTGAAGACCGGCGGTGCGAGCGCTGATGGTTTTGTCCTGGGCTCTTTCTTGCGCTACAACAGTCAGAGCCGGCAGGGCGATAATTCCTATTAAGAGGGTGATGATCAATCGTGGCATAGTGGACCTTTCGAGAGAAGACGAGTTCCCGGTTTGAGCAGGTTCGAGAAGTCTTACTGCTTTTCGCGTTTTAGCGTTTCAAGAGCATGCCCGCTTCCTTGTTTTGTAACGAATTCAGTTGGCCGGCTGCTAGCGCCCAGGCTCAGACATATTCTCAAGTTGTCGCCTCCGAGTTCGTAAATGCCAGGGGCTGTCTTTCCTTTCTCAGGGCCATCGGTGAAGATCAGGTCGAGAGTCTTTGGCGTCGTGGAGACGTCAATCTTGATGGTTCCTTCGTAAGTCACTCCTCCGCTGATTGACTTGAAAGTATCGCCCTTGATGATGATCTTGGATCCGTTGAGCATCGCTTCTGGGATCTTCGCTTCGTCAACTTCGAGCGAGACAAATGTCCATGTCCCCTGAAGCTTTTCCAAATCATCCACCGCGACGTTTGCCTTCGGTTTGCCGGCGCATGAGGCGAGCGCGACGAAAGCGAGCATCAACAGAATGCACTTCATAGAATCTGACCCTCGAAACGCAAGGTTATCTCGGCAACGAAACCAACGCGTGAAGAATCGCAGAATACTACCGACACACGCGGCGATCAAGTTGACATTTGGACTGCGCCGCCACGCGTGCGACAGTCGTTCAATGCGGAATAGGCGGCGCAGTCCAAAGCGCTGGCTGCTAATGAGGCGACGTGATACAAATCATCTGTCCTTAAAATGACGTAGCCACAACGAGGTCAGATGAGCAAAGAACCACACAACCGGCAGGAATCCCACGTAGCGCCGCGCGGCCTGGCGCAGCTTCGATACGCGCTGACCGTTCTACCTGGGCGTCTCGCGGGCATTTCAAATGAGCGCGCCGCCTCCAAGCCTGCGCCTGACAGTTGGTCGGCGAGACAAGAACTCGGCCACTTGATCGATTCCGCGGCTAACAATCATCAACGAATCGTTCGCGCGCAACTCGAAGACAATCTCGCGCTGCCCGGTTACGATGGCGATCAGTGGGTTGAGCTGCACGGCTATCAGAATCGTGACTGGATTGCGCTGATCGGATTGTGGCGAGCCGAAAACTCGCAGCTTGTCGCGGCGGCGGAATCCGCGCCTCAAGCGGCCTGGGCGCGCAGCCTGAGCGTCGGCGGTTCCGAACCGATGACTCTCAGATTCGTGCTGGATGATTACGTCGATCATATGGTCAGTCACCTTCGCCATATCGGAGTTGAGGTAGATGACATCCTCGCGTCTGCTTCGCAA
>JBGQGO010000412.1:0-5474 GCA_041497455.1 Blastocatellia bacterium
GCCGCCTTCGTTAAAGAGGCGGTCAAAACTCTTGCGGAGAATCTCGGTCTTGCCGGCTCTTGGCGCGCCGAGCAAGAGCGCATTGCAAACCGAATCGCGTTCGGGGGATTCGGGGGCGGGTTGCGCAAGGGCGCACACTCGGGCCAACTCAACCTCCCGGCCGGCGAAGTTCTCATCGGAGAGGCGGCTCAGAATCTGTCGTGAGGTGGAATCGGTCATCAGAGTTTCAACCTGCCGCACTGAGAACTGGCATTAGTCCGCCGCATGCACGTCTTCATAGACCGCAACACAGTTACGGCCGAGCGTCTTTGCTTGATAGAGAGCCCGGTCAGCGGTTTCCATGATCGCGAGGGGGCTTTGCCGCGAGCCGCTGAACGAAGAGATCCCGGTGCTGATTGTCACCTGTCCCATCAAATCGCCCTGCTCTGTTCTGTACTCCGTGTCGCATATAGCTTTGCGCAACCGCTCGGCTATGCGGGCGGCGTCACCGAGTTCTGTTTCGGGCAGCACAATGCAAAACTCATCTCCCGCGAACCTCGCAGACATGTCGATCGCGCGAATCGAACCGCGCAGTAGCTGGGCAGTCTTTGCCAGCACGCGGTCCGCATTCGTGTGCCCGTAGACGTCGTTGTAGCTCTTGAACCGATCGACGTCGATGATCATGAAAGACAGCGGCGTATTGTAGCGTTTGGACCGCTCGACTTCCTCAAACAGTCTGTCCTGAAGATACCGCCGATTCGGCAATCCGGTCAGCGGATCGGTCAAAGACATCTGCTGAAACGTCTCGGCCTTTCTGGCCCACTCAGTCCGGTCGATTATCAGTGCGAGATGAGGCGCCATCATCTCGAGCATCATCAGGTCGTCGTTCTCGTAAGGAACACCGTCGATGCGGTCCGTCAGGTTGATGACCCCAAGTTTGCGCAAGCCCAGAGTAATCGGGTAGCTGATAAACGATTTGGTTTTGTAGCGGCCCGGTCTGTCGCGAGGAATTCGCGAATCGGTGTCGGCGTCGCGCACAACGAGAGGCGCGCCGCTGGCTAATACCGCTCCGGCGATGGAGTCGCCAAGCTTCAGCCGAATAGGACCGTCAGCCTCGGGATCCGCCCCCAGAGCCGCTTCCAGGGCAAGCTCGTTTGATTCCTGGTTGAGGATCATCAGCGAACTGCGCTCGGCTTTCATCATCTCGCTGAATTTTTCCAGCAGCGAATGATACACTTTTTGGGAGTCAAGCGAGGACGATATGCTCCGCAGAAACTCATAGAACTGCCCGATCGATCGCTTCCTGCTTTCGAGCTGATCGGTGAGCCGAACGATCTCGAGTTGGGCGTCTAACAGGGTGGTAGATCCCTCAGCGCCCTCCGCCGGTTGCTGTTCGGACTTTCGCGCACTCTTGAAGTGATATGAAGCGGTCGAGCCTACGAGGCCGGCGGCTTCGATCAACTCGCGTGTGTCGATGAACTTGATGCTCTTGAGGCAGTCGCCGCTCCCAACGGCTGCGAGGTTTTCGTACCCGCGCAGGAACTCGGTGTACTCGGTGGTGGAAGCAAACGACCTCCCTCCCAGTATCACTAGCTGTTTCTGGTCGATGGCCACTGGTATGGCGAAACAGTGGAGTCCGGCGTGGCACCTAAAATCGAACTGCTTGCCCGCGGCAACCGCGTTGCTGTATGCAGCTCCACAATCAGCCGCGCATAACGGCGCGTGCTCGGCAGAGACGCGCATCGCCCGGCAGATGCTGTTGTCATTCTCGATGCGCCCTATCACCGCGCCGTCGCGACTGAGCGTAGTAAGGGCGATTCCGTTCTTCTCGGCGAGCGATTTCTGAAGACGCAGCCACACCGCGAGAGAGTTATCGGGGTCTAACTCGCTTGCTGAGGACCTGGCTTTCGTGGCGGTTTCTTTGCTCAAGTTTTAATCTGACGACCAACCTCCGCGCCAACCTAGCATAGCGGGAACTTAGTTTTCAATAGAAAGGTAGAGTACCGGTTTAGGTAATGCTACTGGTTTGAGTTGTGTGAGCTTGAATGTGCATGCTAACGATCCGATTGTTCCACCGCGCCCCGGTGCAATTCCTTGACGCTGCGGTCCCTGCCTGCCGCGCTTCGAGTCCCAAAATGAGCTATTGATACGCAAGAGGCAATTGCCTAGAATGAACACCGTCAAGGGAATGCCTTCCCCAAGATGCGGGCGAGAAGCGGCATGATCCCCACCATAGTCTTTGGCGCTTGTTCCTTTTGACTACCTCAATCCTGCCTCCGCAAAACTGATTGACTGGTGATTCTGAAGTCGTTACCGCCCGCTGTGTTGACTTTGGCACCATCGTCCTTGTGACCTGAGTGGCAATTGTCCCCAACCCGGTCGGCTACACAGCGACTAACTCTACCTGGGTGGGGATTTGATATGTCAGAAGAAACGGCACAGAGCTTGCGCTCCTCCTCGTTTTCAGAATCTACCGGCGAGGATGCTATGAAAATATTGGTCGTCGACGACGAAGAAGCGGTTCGGGAATTGGTGAAAGACGCGATGGTGGAGCAAGGCTACCAGGTTTGGGTCGCGGCCAACGGCCGCGACGCGCTGGACCTGGGCGGCGAATTCGAGTTCGATCTGGTCTTTTGTGATGTGGTGATGGACGGGCTGAGCGGGTTCGAGGTTCTGAAGGCTTTTCGCGGAACCTTGCGGTCGCAGGCGGAGATTGTCCTGATGACCGGCCAGGCGTCTGTCGAAGCAGCGATAGAAGCAGTCCAGGATGGAGCGAATGATTACATTTGCAAGCCATTCTCGATCGGCGTCCTTCAAGCGATCGCTTCGGCCGTCGAGCAGCGCCGCTATCCAAGCAAACTCGTCGCGATTGAAAGCTCGAGCGCGCCGCAGCGGGAGATACTCGGGAACAGTCCGGCGATGATCGACGTCGTCAAGACCGCCGCGCGCGTCGCGGTCACCGATCTGCCGGTGATGATCCGAGGCGAGTCCGGAACGGGCAAGGAGCTGATCGCGCGCCTCATACATCGCAAGAGCCCGCGCGCAGAAAGGCCATTCGTAGCCGTCAACTGCGGAGCGCTGCCCGACACGCTGCTGGAATCCGAGTTGTTCGGCCACACACGCGGCGCGTTCACAGGCGCTGAGAACGCGCGCCGGGGATTATTTGAAGAGGCCGACGGCGGAACCCTTTTGCTGGATGAAGTGACCGAGACCAGTCCCGCGTTTCAGGTGAAACTGCTGCGCGTGTTGCAAGAGGGTGAATTCCGGCCGCTGGGCACCAACGCCAAGAAGCGCGTGAACGTGCGAGTGCTGTCGGCTACAAATCGCGATCCGCAGACTATGGTCGAACAAGGGCTGTTCCGCCAGGATTTGCTCTACCGTCTTCAGGGAGTGTCGATCATGGTTCCGCCGCTTAGAGACCGCCGGGACGACGTTCGTCCGATGTCGCTGGCGTTTCTGGCGCAGTACGGCGCCGCCGTGCGCCGCTTATCGATAACCAAGGATGCGTTGCTCGCGCTGGAGCGATACGCCTGGCCCGGCAATGTGCGCGAGTTGAAGCACCTGATGCAGCGCTTAGCGGCGCTGAGCAGCGGCATCATCAGAATCGAGGACCTGCCCGCAGAGTTCGTGTCGACGCCCAGAGTGACCGCGGTGATGAACGACGTCATACCCGAAGGCGAAATGCCGACGCTCGATCAGCTCGAGTCAAGCTACCTGTTGCGGGTGTTGAGCGCAGTGGGAGGAAACAAGTCTCGCGCGGCTCACGTCATGGGAGTGGATCGCAAGACGCTGTATCGAATGATCGACAGACAGGTGAACACCACACCGGAGAAGAGAAAGGTCTCTTAGCCGAACGGCAAGGAGAGGCCATCTAATCCGTCCTTTCTGAACAGTGCCCTACGCCTACCGTGATGAGTCAGCTAGAACAGCGTCAAGCGAACTGAATCATTTTGTTCTCAGAATGATTCTCAGTCGCGACTAGCTGCGAAAGAAAATCCAAAAAAAGTGAATTGCGCGGACATCGAACCGCGTCATGACCAGTAGCGAACAAATGGGTACAGGGTTTTCCGATAGAATAAGTGTGAATTCCTTTGAATAGGGCTGGCTGCCGGTGAGCTTCCCGTTCCAACCGGCGGCCAGCTATCGAAGGCTTCAGCTTCCCGGGCGAACACGCGCGTCGCCTGCGCCAAGGAGATTAACATACGCCCGTCTCAGGCTCTCTCAAGCTCACGCGTTTCCGCCTTCCTCAGAACTTTCGCCCGTCGTTTCTTTCGCCGCGCCCTTCAAAGAAGAATTGTCTGCTGTGCCGTCGCGCTTAATCTTCTCCTTTGGCCTGGACCGGGTCTCGTTACCCGACACGTCCTCGCCTTAGCCTCAGAGGTGCTCAACACACAAATTGGGTCTCACAGCTACGAAGCGTTCTTTCTCGGACGGCTCTTCTCTCAATCCAACAGCAGGCCTCGCCGCGAGACCATGGCCGATCGAGCCTCGGCCGTCGCGCATATTCAGATTAATCCAATCAAACTCGTCGGCTACGAAGAGGACGGCGCGACTTTTACCGCCACGCCCTCTGACTTCCTTGACCGCACCGTCCAAGGCGTTAAGTTTTCCTGGGAGTCTTCCAATACAACCAAGCTCGAGATCGACGACGCTGGACGAGCCCGCTTCCTGCAGCCCGGCCTCGTGAGAATCACCTGCCGAGCGGGCTCGGCCATCGCAAGCGCTCCTGTTCTGATCAGACCCAATCGTCGCCCTCGACAAAGCGACGACGAGTGGCGCGTCGATCAGCAACGGCTCAGTGTCAACGGCGACATCGTAGGCGAAACCGATGGATCGAGCGGTATCGGCTCGATGTTGGCTTCGCTCCTCGATAAGCTCGCCCCGACCGCGTCCGCTCAAATCAACCCCAACTACTGGACCCCCGATCTGGGTTACGATCAACTTTGGAGCGAGCCGCGCAATCTCGTAGGCTCGCCGCCAAACGCAGCCGCAACGCCGATGCCTCTCGGGTCGGTTCTTCCCGAAGGCAGCAACTTCAACTGGGCCGTTCCGATCATCAGCCTGGGCGGACGAGGCTTGGCGGCCAATCTCACACTTCATCACAACAGCCCGGTCTGGTCGCGCCGCAACAACCAAGTCGCCTTCGACGCTATCGCCGGCTGGCCTGCGCCGGGATACTCGCTCGGGTTCGGGCGCATTGTCTTCTATGACGCCGGCGGCGGCTACAACCCCACCGGCAAGTACATGTGGGTAGAGCCTGACGGCACGCGCCATTATCTCGGGACAGGCACCTTCATGGGCGACGGCTATGCCTTGGGCGGACCGTATGAGACTACAGACGCCAGCCACATTGTCTATACGGGCAACGCACAAAACGGCGGCACGCTTAGCTACCCCGACGGAACAACCGTCAGCATCACCCTGGTCAACAACCGGCTCCTGCCCACGACGATCTATGACCGAAACGGCAACTACATTCAGATCGCTTACAAGCC
>JBGQGO010000413.1:0-5471 GCA_041497455.1 Blastocatellia bacterium
CCGCCGAGTCATGTCCGGCAAGCCAATCGGCCCGCGTGGTCAGCCACGTGGAGTGGAAGAAGAAAATGCCTAAGCAATCTAACGGTGATCCTCAAGACAAAAGGCGCCGGAGACCGACAACTAGCAAAGAGAAAAAAGCCCGGCTCAAGGAGATGGAAAAGCTGGGCACAAGAGGAATGCTGCTAAGAGCCATGAAGATGCTCGGCGATGAACGTGTCAGCGACGATCAGTTGCGCAGGGTCCTGAAAATCCTCGAGGGTGTCGAGCCAGACGAGAATCCCGGGGCCTAATCCGGCTTAGTCTTGCGTCGCGACTTCCGCTTAATCGAGCCCAGCCTCTTTATGAATACGAGCAAACCGGCTCTCTCGTCAGCCGACAAACGCACCACTTCATGAAGAATCTGGGTCACCGCCGGGCTCATCACCGCCTTCTGCACGGTTTCCAGAATCATCATCGAATCCGGCCCGCTGCGGCTCCTGCCGCCGTCGTCGAGTTGCTGGCCGCAAGCCACATGGAAGAGCTCGTCGGCATCGACACCCAGTCCGTCAGCTAAAGCGATGAGCTTGTCCACCGACAGATTCGTCGCCCTCCCCGTGGTAATACTGGCGACATAGCCGTCGGTGATTCGTTCGCCCGACATCCGCTGGACATCTTTTTGGGTCAGACCCTTCAGTTTCATGACCCGCTTTACGTACTCCCCTAAACCATGTTTGGCGTCAGCCATATTCGACCTCCACGAATACTCGGTGAATATTTTCAAGTCACGCTGGAAAATATTCGTTGACAACGACAAGCGACAGGTTTAAGATCTCGCTTGCCGAAAATATTCAGGACAAGGTGAAATATAAACACTGCCCGATTCAAAACGTGCATCTTCCGCTCTGGTATGTGGATTTGTACCACAGGGGCCGGGACTGCTCAATAGGCGTAGCGAGAACACGGAACAGTGAGTTCGCGACAGAGCTTTGCGAACAGGCATGAAGAGCAAGCAAGAGATTGTCACACGCGCCCTTCGTTTGGCGTGCGGCTCGGAGTTTGAAGATGGGGCCCTCCTTTAGCGGCTAGAGAGGGTGCGCCTTGCGGCGAGGTACCAAAACCCAGGAGGTACCGAACCGCGTTGCGTTCCCTCTCTTTTTTTCCACTTTTAGTCTCGCTATGAAATCAATGCTGGTGATAGACGGCTCCGAGAGTATCGCCAGGCTGTTCGCCGAGATCTTTGAGAGACTCGGATGGAATGTCGCCACCTGCGGCGATCGAGACTCCGCGATAGAGCTAGTGGCCGGGAACAAGCCTTACGACGTCATCCTGCTGAGCAATCGCGTGCCCGGAACAACCGGCGTGCAGCTTGTCAGACTGATCAGGTCGTTTGAACACCGCCGGATGACCGCCGTAGTGATGGTGACTGGCAGCGGCGAGATCTCGGACGAGGCCTTAGCAGCAGGCGCTGACGAGGTCTTGCTCAAGCCCATTAATCCGAACGCCCTGATTTGGGTTGTGGACAAACTAGTCTCGTAGGACCCCAGGGGTAAGACTGGAGAATAGCCAAGCTTTGCGTTCATTCGCCGGCTCCATTCGTTGACGACCCCATCACACACCAAGCGGCCTGTTGAAGAATTGCATCTTTCGTTTTCCGCCGCGTTCGAGTGTTGACCAAGTCTATCGCTGGCTTCGTCCCCAAAACCCCCGGCAGATTCGGGATATTCTATGAATCCGACAATTCACGGGATCATCGATCACATGAAATCCAATCTAGACGGAAAGCTGACCCTCGATGATCTGGCACGACCAGCCAAACCCTCTCATTCACGCATGTGCTGCCTATTCAGAGCCGCGCTGCGGCTAATTGCTTAGCGACCGGGTCCGCTCCTGCATAAATATATTGACGGTCCCCCACCGAAATAGTGAGGTAAACCTTCCACTTGACAGCGTAACTGTGCTCGCGCAGCATGCAAGAGTGGGCCGAGAAAATGCACAAACGATCAACCGATGATCTTGAGCAAGGGCGTCCAAGGCCAACAACAGAGAAGGAGAAACAAGCCAGACTTAGGGAGTTGAGCAACCTGGAAACGAGAGACATGATGATGAGGGTGATGACATCGGTCTCTGATGAGGTAAGCGACGACCAGTTGTTCAGGGCCCTGATCATACTGGAGGGTCTCGAGCCGGACGAGAATCAGGGCGCCTAGGTGTCTCCATTCTTGCGCCGCGACTTCCTCTTAACGGCCGCGATCTTCTTTAGAGACATCAGAAGCTTGGCCCTTTCCTCAGGCGACAGTCGTATAAGCTCGTTCAGAATCTCGATCACATCGGGAATCACGACGGCCTTCTGCACCGTTTCCACAAACACCAACAGCTCAGACGCCGGGCTGATCTTCTGCCCCTCGCCAATCGGTTCCGGCATCCCGCAGGCAAGATGAAACAGCACGTCCGGGTGTACGCCAAGGCCATCGCCTAATGCCCTGAGTTTCTCAGCCGAAGGATTCGAAGCCCTCCCGATCGAAATGCTGGCAACATAGCCGTCAGTAATCTTTCCGCCTGACAGCCGCTGGACTTCTTTCTGCGTCAAGCCCTTGGCCTTCATAACCCGCCTTACGAATTCGCTCAACTCACGTCCGGGCATGTCCATTCTCTCCCTCTCGTAGTACGGTGAATATCCTACGTGGCGCTGCAAATATTCATTGACAGTAAGCCGCGCAAGCCTTTAAGATGACACTCGCAAACGATAGTCAGGGGGCTGGAGTATAAACAGTCCTCCTGATGGCGGTGATTTAGAGCGCGGCAGTGCTCATTAATATCACACCGGAAGCGGGTGACTCAATTGTTGAGAGAAGGAATATAGCCGCGAATTCCCCAGGCGAGTATCACTGCTGCCGTCCCGCAGTGCTGAAGGAGGCTGGCAGACTGGTTGAATTAAAAGCCGACAGTGTCGCGTTTGATCCAGCCGGGGCGCGGCACGGGCGTTTACCGTTTCTCCTTTAGCGGCTAAGAGGGTACGCCTCGCGGCAAGGGCGACTTCCCAGGGAGTCCAAACCCGTGAGGCATACCCTCTTTTTTTCACTCGGATGATAGTCCCCTCTGTCCTATGAAATCAATGTTGGTAATAGACTCTCCGAACCTCGCGAAACTATTCGCTGAGGTCTTCATGAAGCTTGGCTGGCATGTCGCAATCGCCAATAATCGCGAGTCTGCGATGAGTCAGATAGCCGGGAGTGAGCGTTACGATCTCATTCTCTTGAGTTATCAATTGGCAGGAATCAACGGAGTGCAACTTAGTAGGTTCATCCGCTCGCTTGAACATCGGATGACAACCGCCATAGTGATGCTCACCAGCAACGGAGAGATAACGGACGAAGCTAAAGCGGCGGGCGTCGATGAGGTCTTGATCAAACCCGTTAACGTGAGCACTCTGATATGGGCTGTTAATAAGCATGTCGGTTAGTGTCGAAGCTTTCTTTGTTTCAGATCGTAAGAACTTGAAATATAATGACAGCCAAGAGTAGCGCTCGGGAGTCGGAGCGGAATAGCTAACCGCGTTGATGCCTATACCATCACCGACTCGCAGCGCCGCCTGTACAGGGGGCACTCATGGCTGACAAACTAAGCATCATCCTTGGTGATGAAGAGATTGACCTAAGCAGTAAGAAACAAGATCATCTCGCCTCTATTGTGAGAGCGATCAGCGGATTGTCGCCATTTGGTTCCATAATGGCAGAAACGATTCTCAAGATGATACCTGACCAAAAACAAGACCGGCTTATTACCTTGTGATGCCAACCCTGATTCTGGAGCGGTTCAATGGACGATCGAGAAGATATTTCACGGCGTCTCTTCCTGAACAATTCGTGCGCGGGCTTGGGATCGGCGTGGATTGTTTCTCACTTGCCCGAGATTGCGGCTGCCCAGGAACATGCTCACCACGCAGCATTATCACAAGCGACTCCCAAGTTTGAATTCTTCACTCCCGAGCAGTCCGTCGAAGTCGAAGCCATCGCGGCGCAGATCATTCCAACCGACGACACGCCCGGCGCCCGCGAAGCCCGGGTCATCTATTTCATCGATCGAGCGCTGGCGACATTCGCTACCGACGAGCGCGCGGCCTTTGTCGAAGGGCTCAACAATCTTCAGAAGAAAGCGCGAAAGCGCTTCGGCAAGACAAAGAGATTCTCCGATCTGAACTCCGAGCAACAGACAGAGCTGCTCAAGAGAATTGAAAAGAGCCAGTTCTTCGAGCTCGTTCGCACGATGACGATATTGGGAATGTTCTCTAATCCCGAATACGGCGGCAACTACAATCAGATCGGCTGGAAGCTGCTGGGCTTTGAAGACCAGTTCCACTTCAAATCGCCGTTCGGTTTTTATGACGCTGAGTATGAAGCGAAATAGAGAGCCCAATCTATGACCCACGAACAGGCCACGTTTGACGCGAAGACCGAGGTTGATTTTGTGATCATCGGCGCGGGCGCCGCGGGCGGCATCATCGCCAAAGAATTATCCGCAGCCGGATTTCGCATCGTGGTGCTCGAACAAGGCCCGTACATGAAAGAGCAGGACTTCGAGCACGACGAGTTGAAATACATGCGCCAGCGGGCGATCACTAACGACTACAAGCGTCAGCCAAACACCTTTCGCGCGACCGAGAAGGAAAAGGCCAAGCTGCAGCCCGCCATCATCTACGGCCGCCAGGTTGGCGGAGGCACGGTGCACTTCACCGCCAACTACTGGCGCTTTCATGGGATAGATTTCATCGAGCGCAGCCGTTGGGGCTCGATCGCCGGGTCCGGATTTGCCGACTGGCCGATTACCTACGCCGAACTCGAGCCTTACTACACAAAGACCGAATGGGAGCTGGGCGTATCGGGCCTCGCCGGCGCAAGTCCGTTCGACCCTCCTCGCTCGAAGCCCTATCCTCTGCCTCCGCTTCCAATCAAGTCGTCGGGCGTGCTTGCCGAACGAGGCGCAAAGAAGCTGGGATGGCACGCCTTCCCCGCACCCATGGCGATCATTTCCCAGCCCTATCGCGGCCGCAGCGCGTGCTTGCACTGCGGTTTCTGCGAGTACTTCGGTTGCGAGGCGAAAGCCAAGTCGTCCACGCTGGCGACCGTTATCCGCGAAGCGGAGAAGACCGGCCTGTGCGAGATCCGCGCAAACAGTTGCGTGCGAAAGATTGAAGTCAACAAGGCCGGTCTGGTGACGGGAGTCACCTATTTTGACGAAAGCGGCCGCGAGCACTTCCAGAGCGCAAAGGCGGTCGTCCTCTGCGCCAACGGGGCCGAGACTCCTCGCCTGCTGTTCTTGTCAGAATCGTCGTTGTTCCCTCACGGTCTCGCGAACTCAAGCGGCAAGGTTGGAAAGTACCTGATGTTTAACGGCCACGCGCAAGCGTCGGCGTTATTCGAGCACCCGCTGAACGAATTCAAGAGCGTGGCGGTGAGCAGAGTCATACACGACTTTTATGACAGCGATCCCAAGCG
>JBGQGO010000414.1:0-5468 GCA_041497455.1 Blastocatellia bacterium
CATCCTGAAAGCGAACCGATGATCATCGGGCGAAACTTCCTTGTAAAGATAAATGCCAACATCGGCAATTCCGCGGTCGCTTCGTCGATCGAAGAGGAAGTCGAGAAGATGCGCTGGTCGATCAAGTGGGGCTCGGACACGGTGATGGACCTTTCAACCGGCCGCAACATCCACACGACTCGCGAGTGGATCATTCGCAACTCGCCGGTGCCGATCGGTACCGTGCCGATCTATCAGGCGCTCGAGAAAGTCAACGGCAAGGCCGAAGAACTAACCTGGGAAATCTACCGCGACACGCTGATCGAACAAGCCGAGCAGGGCGTCGATTACTTCACGATCCACGCGGGCGTTCTGCTGCGCTACATCCCGATGACCGCGAAACGCACGACAGGCATCGTCTCGCGCGGTGGCTCGATCATGGCAAAGTGGTGTCTGGCTCATCACGAAGAGAGCTTCCTTTACACCCGCTTCCGCGAGATCTGCGAGATCATGCGTGCATACGATGTGTCGTTCAGCCTCGGCGACGGCTTGCGGCCCGGCTCGATCGCGGATGCGAATGACGAAGCTCAGTTTGCGGAGCTTGATACGCTTGGCGAACTGACAAAGATCGGCTGGGACATGGATTGTCAGGTGATGATCGAAGGCCCGGGTCACGTACCGATGCACCTGATCAAGGAGAACATCGAGCGCGAGCTGGAGGTCTGCGGCGAGGCGCCGTTCTACACGCTTGGTCCGTTGGTGACCGACATCGCGCCGGGCTACGATCACATCACCTCGGCTATAGGCGCGGCGATGATTGGATGGTTCGGCACGGCGATGCTCTGCTACGTGACGCCGAAAGAGCACCTTGGTTTGCCGGACAAACAAGACGTCAAAGACGGCGTGATAGCTTACAAGATCGCGGCGCACGCGGCGGATCTGGCGAAGGGCCATCCGGGCGCGCAGTACTGGGACAACGCCTTGTCGAAGGCCCGATTCGAGTTTCGGTGGGAAGACCAGTTCAATCTCGCGCTCGATCCCGAGCTTGCGCAGCAGTATCACGACGAGACGTTACCGCAGGAGGGCGCCAAGCTCGCGCACTTTTGTTCGATGTGCGGCCCGCACTTCTGCTCGATGAAGATCACGCAAGAGGTGAGAGAATACGCGGCGCAACAGAATCTGAGCGAAGTCGTCGCGCTCGAGAGCGGCTTGAAGGAGAAGGCTGAAGAGTTCAAGCAAGCAGGCGCGGAGATTTATTCGAAGGCTTGAGCCAACGCGTTAGAGCACCGACTCTTCGGGGACAGAATGTGACGATCATTGAAACGATCCGAGAGAAGGTGCGGGAGCGCACGTACGAATTCACGATCCCACACTTCTTCGAGGAGATGGCAAATGACGATCTCATCTTTGCGGATATTGAAATGGTCATTGCCTGCGGACGAATTCGCCGACGCTTCACACGCGATCCCCGCGGCGCGCGCTATGAAGTTGTCGGCCCAACAACGGACGGACGAGAAGCTGCGGTTATCTGCAGGATCAAAGAAACCGACAAGCTCCTCTTCATTACAACCTACCTTCTTGAGTGACCCTATGAAGAAGCTGACCAAAGAGTACGAATATGGAAACTGCCACACCTGTGGTGAGCGGATGACAGAACGGCGAGTGAAGCAAGACTTCTGGATCAAAGGGAAGTTGATCGTTCTAGACGGCGTTCCCGCTGGCGTTTGTCTGAGATGCGGTGAAAGAGTAGTAAAGTCAGACGTCGGGCGAACCGTTGCGGAATTGCTGACCAATCAGCGACGCAAACGCAGGAGCAGAACCCTCAACGTTCCGGTTATCCTCTTTGAAGAGCGAGTCGCGTAAACAGCCTCGTTGTCTTCTATCGCGGGCAACGACCGCCCATTTGAGGAAGATCGCACCCAGAGAGGTATCCTTCGCACATGGCCACAATCGTTGAAATAGAGAAACTCGCGCTCAGCCTGTCCAAAAGGGAACGAGCGGCCCTGGCGGCGAATCTTCTCGAGTCTCTTTCCGGCGTTTTGTTCGACGAAGATGAAGGCGTTGCCGAAGCGCTGCGCCGCGACTCGGAGATTGATGCGAGTCCCGATCAGATTATTTCTCTGGTGCAATTGGATGCTCAAATCCAGAGCCGGCGAAGCTGATGCGCCTGGAATTCCACAAGCAGGTTGCTTCGGACATCTCAATTAGTCGTTCGTCATCACAGGAGACGACCGTCAATCGGGAGTCATCGACGTTAGGGCACCCCAATAAACTGAATGACGCATTCTGTCAGATCGAAGTAAGGTCAGCTTTTCCGTGATGAAACAACACCGCATCATTTCACTCATCGCCAGCGCGACCGAGATAGTTTGCGCGCTCGGTTTCGAAGACCAGTTAGTCGGACGCTCCCACGAGTGCGACTATCCGCCGTCAGTCAAGCTGCTTCCGCAACTCACCAGTCCTAAGTTCAAAGTCGAAGGCTCGAGCCTCGAGATCGACCAGCGCGTGAAAGCGATCTTGCTCGAAGCGTTAAGCGTTTATCACGTCGACCCTCGTCTGCTTGAAGAACTTGCGCCCACCCACATCGTCACCCAATCCCAATGCGACGTGTGCGCAGTCAGCCTGAAAGACGTCGAGCAAGCTGTTTGCGAGCTGACCAGTTCAAAGCCTGTGATCGTGTCTCTCGAACCCAATTCACTGGATGACGTGTGGGCTGACATTCTTCGAGTGGGCGCGGCGCTTGGGGCTGCCGCGCGTGCCGAGCAACTCATCGACGAGCTGCAGAGCCGAATGGACGACATCGTTCAGCGAACACATTGGCTCGACTCGAACCCGAGCGTCGCTTACATCGAATGGATCGATCCGCTGATGGCCGGCGGCAACTGGATGCCCGAACTCGTCGGGATGGCGGGCGGCGTGAATCTCTTCGGCGAGTCGGGCAAGCACTCGCCGTGGATGACCTGGGACGAGTTGGTAACGAATGACCCTGACATTATCTTCGTTTCACCGTGCGGCTTCGACATAGCACGCACCCTTCAAGAGATGCACTTGTTCAGCAGCAAACCGGAGTGGAAGAGCCTGAAGGCAGTTGCCGCCGGGCGGGTGTTCGTCGCTGACGGCAATCAATACTTCAACCGCCCCGGACCGAGGCTGGCCGAGTCGCTTGAGATACTGGCGGAGATCATTCACCCAAACGTCTTTCACTTCGGCCACGAAGGCGCCGGATGGGTGAGATATTCGTGATTAGAGCCTGGGTGGCAAGCGCACGTAAAAAGAAGAATCACAGGTTGGGAAGGTTGGCTTGCCCTTTTGCGTTCTTTGCGGTCCTTTGCGCCTTTGCGATGAGAATTCTCCGCGCCAAGACGCAAAGAACCGCAAAGGACGCCAAGAGCAAGCCACCCTTCCCAACCTGTGATCCTGCCATACTATCTGTCACCCTGTGATTACTTGTCTGTTCTTCTTAGGCTCTGGGAGGTCACTATGCAAAGAAAAAACATCGCCAGCGGCACTAGCTGGGAGCCGATCGTCGGATACTCGCGAGCGGTTCGTGCCGGCGCCTCGGTCCACGTCTCGGGCACGACGGCCACGGATCCGGCCGGCGCCATCGTCGGCAAGGGCGATGCCTACGCTCAAGCGGTTCAAGCTCTCAAGAACATCGAAACCGCGCTTCGGGCTGCTGGAGCCAGTTTCAAGGATGTCGTGCGCACGCGAATCTATGTGACTGACATCGGCGAGTGGGAGAAAGTCGGGCGCGCCCACGGCGAAGTCTTTCGCGATATTCGACCCGCGACGAGCATGGTCGAGGTCAGCCGCTTGATCGATCCGGATATGCTGGTCGAGATTGAGGCCGACGCGATCATTCTCTAATCGAGGTCTCTCGGCACGACGACGTGACGCATCAGCCGCTCGATCAGGTTCTTGCGCCGCTCGACCCGGCGTCGATGCGTGGACGGATTGAAAGCTCCGTTAGGGCTTGGGATGATAGCCGATAGAAACGCCGCCTGATCGGCGCTCACCCCGCCAGCCGATGTGTTGAAGTAGGTCCGCGCCGCTGCCTCCGCCCCATAAACGCCATCGCCCCATTCGATGACGTTCAAGTAGATCTCCAAAATCCGGCGCTTGCCGAGAATCCATTCCATCTCTTTGGTAATCAACGCCTCGTGCACCTTGCGTAGTGGATTCTTCGAGGTGGACAGAAAAAGGTTCTTCGCCAGTTGCTGAGTTATGGTCGAGGCGCCTCTCTTGAACTGGCCTTCGTTCCAGTCTTCCTCGAGCGCCTTGCGAATCTCCTCCCAATCAAACCCTGCGTGATCAAAGAAGCGCGAGTCTTCTCCCGCTAACACCGCGCGGGTCAGGTTGCGCGAGATCTTATCGTAAGGCACCCACGTCTGCGCTCGTTTGACCTCTTCGCCTCGATCCTTCGCTTGAGAGGCGCGCTGTTCCATCATCGCCGTCGATGATGGATTCGAGCTTCGGTATCGAAAAATGCTGAAGACAATCCAAACCTGGTAGAGAATTGCGATACCGAGGATGACCAGGATTGTGATCTTGGCCCACTTCCACCATCGAGGGCGGCTCTTCTTGCGAGCGGTGGTTTTGGGTTTGGCTCGAGCGGTCTGAACCATGGCAGGCATTATAACTCTGCGAGCGTTGGCCTTCTAATTTCGTTTCGAATGGGCTGCGTTCCAAATGAAGTAAGCTGGGATTCCTGCGAGCACTATCACAAACACCAGCAGCGCGCCGCTCGACTCATACGGCAATGCTTTTCCGGTAAACAAGGCGCGGTAGTAACCGAAGTTGTCACGCAGGCCGTGACCGAGATCATCTACCAGCGCGTTTCCGATCAGCAGGATCACGGCGAGGATAAAGAGAATCGGCGTGACTGGATAACCCCACGTTCGATACGCGCGAGGAAGGTCGGGCCGCTTGCGGCGAAGCGCATAGACTGCCGCCGCGCCGCCCGCATAAAAGGGCCATATCGCCAACACAAACGCGTCGGCCAACTGCTCGAATGTTCTGACCATCACGAACACGATGGCCAGCGCCGCAGCTAGCGAGATGGCTACGTAAGGAGTCTTGAAGCGCGGATGCACCGACGCGATCTTCTTGAAGAACAGTCCGTCATCGGCCATCGCGAAGAAGATTCGCGGGCCGGTCATCATCGAGCCGTTGAGCGTCCCGAACGCGGAGATCATCACCGCGATGGATACCAGCTTCACGCCGGTTTCGCCTACGATGCGATAAGCCGTGTCCGCCGCGACCAGCTTCGAACCGGCGATCTGCTTGACGTCGAGAAGGTGCAAGTAAGCAAAGTTCGCCAGCAAGTAGATGGCTATCACCGCGAGCGTTCCGCCGATGATCGTGAGCGGTAAGTTGCGCTCGGGGCGCTTCACTTCTCCGCTGAGAAAGGTCACATCCGCCCAGCCGTCGTACACCCACAACAAGGAGATGAACGCCAGCCCGAACATCACTAACGACGTCTCGTTCGG
>JBGQGO010000415.1:0-5467 GCA_041497455.1 Blastocatellia bacterium
GGTCAGGTGTCTGAAGCCCCCGATGATATGGTCAGACAAGATGAATTCGACTGCGCTTCCCATGTAAGCGGGCGAGCGCCGATCCAGAAACACAGCCGAGTCCTGAGTCAGCCCATAGCTGTTTCCGTCTTTCGTCAGAAAACCGATCGTCGTCATGTAGTCGCAGAGTATCCGCGCGCCCCGCTCCGAAGCGTTGCATCGGGCTGCGATCTCAGAGGCGGTGCGATTGCCTTCGCCGATTGCGGTGAACAGATCGAGCTCGACCGCGGCCTTCATAGCCTCGCTGCGTTGATAAGCTGTGATGGT
The DNA here is from genome assembly GCA_041497455.1 of Blastocatellia bacterium. Taxonomy (GTDB): domain Bacteria; phylum Acidobacteriota; class Blastocatellia; order UBA7656; family UBA7656; genus Onstottus_A. The sequence goes on from JBGQGO010000415.1 coordinate 307, forward strand.
TTCAAAGAAGAGTGCTGGTGTTGGTTGCTGTGCTTGAGCAGTCATTGATTAGAGGTTTCCCCTTTCAAGATGAGTAGTGAGAGCTATCAGCTTAACGTTGGAATCCGGTTCCTTCAAACGCTAGTGACCTGTAACAGCGAATTCGATAGCAGCTTCTCATTAACCCCCAACTTCAGTGCGTCGAGTTTGGACTTTCACCCTCCGCTAGGAGGGCCATGTTTATAGACGCAAGGCGGAACCAAGGCCGCCCTCCGTCAGGAGGGCCATGTCATCAGTGAAGGCTAGGCGCGTTACATAAACATGGCCCTCCTACCGGAGGGCGGGCGCGTCTCGTCACGGATTCTATAAACATGGCCCTCCTAACGGAGGAGAACACGATTTCAATGTTTCCGTTCACAAGTCGACAAGCGAGCGAGGTCAACGCAAAGCTCGCGAGGCGATGGTTGTCGCTTACGAACCGGCCGGCGCGCGATAACCCGGACGCGCCCGAATGACGACGCTCTTTCGCTTTGTTCGAACCTGGATCTTGCGATAGCTGCCGTCTCTCGCCGTGTTCGAAGGGTAATAGCCCAGCGCGTATTGCGTGCGCAGCTCCGCCGCGATTTGGGCGAACGCAGCCGGCAGCGAGTACAGCGTGTCAGCGCGAGACAGATTGCCTCCGGATTTCGCGGCGAGCTCATTCAAGTACCGGTCCGCGAGCGCGTACGCAGCATCAAGCTCGGCGCTCAGCCCGTCATCGCGTCTGGGATACCGCGGATCAGAATTGCGCCCATCGGGGAAGCGGCTGTCTTGAGGATATCGATTGTCAGGCATGCGATTGTCGGGCATGCGATTGTCGGGAGAGCGGCCGCCGGGGTACGGAGTGTTTCGCGGATAGGGAAAACCAACCGGGGGAGAACCAACGGGCGGAATGCGAGGGTCTCGCGTCGTAGGCCCGCCGATCGGCGGGAGCTGTGGCACGCGGTCTCCGCCGGGAACGGTGGTCGGCGTCGTGCCGACGGGTGGGCGCTTGATGATCCCGCCGAGTCCGCCCTGACTTCTCAACATCGCTTCCGTTTCGGCGCGCGTGTCGTAGCGAATCGGGTATACGATCACTCCGGATTCTTCCACCGCGTTGATGTTGTCCTCGTAGCGCGCGCTGTCGCTGGTCATGTCCGCGCCATCGGTGAACAGCACGATAGCCTTGCGGCCCTGGACCCGGCGCATCTCGCGTAGCGCGAGCGCTACCGCATCGTAGAGCTTCGTGCCGTGGCCGGGTTGCGTTCGATCTATCGCCCGGCACAGCTCGGCCCGGTCATTCGTGAATTCGCACAGATCATGGACCTCGTCGTCGAACGAGATGACTTTCACTCGATCGGCAGGTTTGAGCTGCTCGACGAATGTCGTTGCGGCGCTCTTGATTTGGCCGAGCTTCTCTTGCGTGCTCGCGCTGGTATCCAGCATCAGCACCACGTGAAACGGTTCGTTGACCGTCCCGAAGAAAACAATCTCCTGTTTGACCCCGTCCTCGTGAAGAGTGAAATCCTCCCGCCGCATGTCGGGAATGTATCTTCCGTCGCGATCGCTGGCAATTACAGGAACGGTCACCAGCGTCGCTTCGAGTTTGATGGCCTGATCTTGCTTGTCGCTCGGCGTCTCGTTGAGCGGAGCTTCGGGTGCGGCGGGTTGAGTCTTCTTAACCGGCTCGCCTTGCGGAGGCCTGCGCCCAGCCTGACCAAAGCAGACCGTCGCAAGCATCAGGATCAATGTGACGGCGGCGGCGCGGCCCGACGCGTTAGTTGACGGCTTAGATGATCGCATACGCGCCTCCAACATTGCCCTGTGCGGATTGAACAAGACAAGCAACAGCTTTGTTATCGTTTCACCTCAAGGTCGTTGCGTGCAAGTGCGGCTCTACTTTGCTCTGAGCTTCTTTCTTAGCCGCCACATTGTCCGCGGCATCATTATCCAGGATGAACGCGGCAGCCGCGAAAGAGATTCGTGGAGCAATCGCCGTTCGGAGTCATCGAGCTTGATCTGACAAGTCCACGCGGTCAGCCGCTCGTTGACCTGCTGAAGCTTCATCGGACCTTCAACCGGGGGCGCTTGGGCCGCGCCAGGCTGAGCCGCCGCCATCAGCTCGAACATCCCGCACTCAATCATCGCCTCGCGGAGATGATTGTTCAGATGCCGCACGAGTTGCTGCCGAGGATCGAGCTGGCCCCCGCACAACAGTTCTTCGACGCTTTCAATGACGGGACAAGCCTCTTCGCAGGACGCCGCTTCGGGCACGGGCGCCGCTTCGCCTCCCTGAAGCGCGAATAGCAAGAGACTGATCTCATCGTGTGACAGTGTTGTTGGAATGGCATCCATGACCGTGAGACTCAAGGAATCCCCAACGCCGCCTTCAGGCAATCATCCACTTGTAGCATTGCTGTCGCGGGCAGGCTTCCGAGAATCCAATTCTCATTGTTGTCGGAGGGGATCCAGATCGTTGTAAACGTCCATCTCCGGGTCATCCCATCCGGCACGCAAACCCGCTTGGAGCATCAACGCGCCTCTCTCGTCTTGCGTCACCGTAGATCCTTCCAAAGCTGGCGACCAATTGGACTTTCTTGCGATACTCTCTCCTTGTGCCTTCTCAATTCGATCAACACTAGAGACTATGTGGTCTAAAGCCGCATTCATACGTAGTTGCCCCAAGCTCCAAATCAAGAGTCCAATTCGGTCGTCCCCCAGGTGTCTTTCGAAAATCTCTATAGCGGTCTTAACCGAAATTCGCTTTCGTCTTTTTGCACATACGTAACAATATGATATTTCGTCAATCGCCCGTAACTCTGTCGAGAGCCGTGGGTAGTCAGGAATAATACGGAGGTATAGCCGCGCAATCTGCCAACCTTCAGTTAGCACCTCCAGCAGTTCCGCGCGGTGAGTTTTCAAATAATCCGGTGACCCTCTCTTGACTATTATCCATCCGCACTCCGCGTCACGAAATTGTTCCCACAGTTGGATCAGCAGGGTTTCGTCAAAACGAGATTCCCCTTGTGAAACCATCGTGTAGAAGCGGCGCCGTAGGCTTCGGTAAGTCGAGTCCCTAAGAAAGCGCTCTATGTCACGCTTCATTGGTTTCGGTGCGCGGTAGTGCAACCTGCGGAGAAGCGAGCCGACGGTTTGCTTCTTTTGCGAGGATAGCGATTTGAATTGGGAGAAAAGAGAAGTCACGAGCTTCCGGTGCGTCTTGGTTGGTCCATAGCCGATATCATCACAAATCTTCCGGACGCATGCTTCAAGGAGATCGCGTCCTCCATCAAGCGACTTCCAAAAAAGGTCTACGGCTTGCTCAGGTGTCAAGCAGTTGACCAGCGCGCGCAGGAGAGTGTTTTTCTCGCTCGACTCACTCTGATCGATGCTCAAGACAACCTCAATTTGATCCCGTATGGCCATGTCTCGATTTCTCCATCGGGCATCCGATGAGTGTGCGATGATTGGGATGCCTCAACGCATCCCTCCGAAGATCCGCTGATGACCCGCAAGTATCCGCTGCTCGGCTTCGCGATTCACTTCGAGCGTCTCTACTCCGTGCTCGAATGTTCCGCCTAACATAATCCCATCGCGGCGCGGAAACATGTAGAGCCCACCTGTCACCATCGCGTAGTCGACTTCAGGTTGAGGAAGCAGCGCAGTGAGCTGGCCTTTGACCGGCTCAAGCTCGCGGTCGCCGAACAACTCTCGCGCGCCGAGCCCGGTGCAGTTGACGATGACCGATTCCGCCAAGCCTCCAAGCTGACGATGATCCGAGAACGCGACTCGACGAATCCGGCCGCCGGCGATATAGAAATCGCGAAGCAGCGCGTTCAGGTACACCGATGGCTCGATGAACATCATGCTGTCGACATGAACGTGCTTAGCAGGGAACGGGTTTTCGGACGGCTTGAGCTCTCGCGACGCCGGGAAGAGATCGCGCAGCATCGCGTAGTCCCACGACACGCTGCCGTCGTCGTCCGAGTCGCTGAGATTGTATTGCTCGCGCCAGTGAACTCCGTAGTCGTCGCCGATCAGCAACTGATACTGGCGATGCGCAACGCGAGCCGCGCGTTCGAACTGCGCATCGAAGGCCGGCGTTCGGCGCGCTTCTTGAACAACGCTTGACGGAAACCAGCTCGCGCCTGAGATGTTGGACGTTGTCTCCGGCGGAAGGTCCTTAGCGTGGATTGTCACGTCGAAGCCGCGCCGCTGAAGGGTCCTCGCCGTAGCGAGGCCGACCACTCCGCAGCCGATCACCGCCGCCGCGCCTGTCTTCGCCGATTCACGAACCAGTTCAGCGGCCAGATAAGCCGTTCCCCACGAGAGGGTCATTCCGCCGCCCCCGTGACCGTAGTTGTGAACCAACAGCTTGTCGCCGAGCGACTCCGCTCGCACGACGAAACCCGATGGCCGGAATGGCCGCAAGCCAACAACGGTTCGGATCACTCGATCGCGAGCGACATTCACCGGAGTGAAGTGACGCGCGTGCCGGCCGATTCCTACTGGTGGATCGATAACGTAAGGCCGGACGCGTCGCGTGCAGGCAGAGTTGAGCACAACTCCACCGGCGAGCAAGCCGACTGCTCGGACCGCCTCACGCCGGCTCAGACGGTTTACTTCCACGAGCGTCTCCTTCGTTTCAGAAGCTCCTCGGCTGAATCAAAAACAAAGCTAGTTTGAATAGCCGCGTGAAGTTCTCAGAAGTCGCGCGACCGATCTCTTCAAGCGTTGTTCCCCTCAGTTCCGCGAGCGCTCGCGCCGTCTCAACTACGTAAGCCGGTTCGTTGCGGCGGCCGCGATAAGGAATCGGCGCGAGGAACGGCGCGTCAGTCTCGATCAGTATTCTGTCGATAGGCAGACGACGAGCCGTCTCGCGCAGGTCTTCGGCCTTCTTGAAAGTGACCACGCCCGAGAACGAGATTAGGAAACCCATCTCGACCGCGGCTTCCGCAAACGCGCGCGTGCCGGTGAAACAGTGAATGACTCCGCAGAGTCCCGAGTCTTTCCACTCTTCGTCGAGTATCGCAAGCGTATCGGCTTCCGCCTCGCGAGTGTGAATCGAGATCGGGAGCTGACGCTCGCGCGCCATTCGCAACTGCTTCTTGAAAGCTTCGCGCTGCACTTCTCGCGGCGAGTTGTCGTAATGATAATCCAAACC
>JBGQGO010000416.1:0-5446 GCA_041497455.1 Blastocatellia bacterium
ATGAACCACTCTGCGCCGAAGCCGGCCGCGATTGTCATTGCAATCAAGGCAGGCAAATAATACGCGTCTTTATCTTCTGCGATGTCGTATCCGAGCGAATAAGCAAGATCGGCGGCGATAACCAACGCCAGAAACCAGAACACCGCCTTGTCGCGCCGAAAGACTGCCACGAGTCCGGCTATCGTCAACGCAGGCCCGGCGGGCAGCCACCACGGACCGAACTCACGCGCGGCGAGCTTGATGAAACCAACGAACTGGCTTGCCATCGTCCCCACCGAATAGGAAAAGAAGACTTGGTACTGTTTTCCGGTTACCTGCCACCACAATCGCTCGAAGGTTCTCGGGTCGCCCCAGTTCATGATCGGCGACCGCGAAGCAGCGAGCGGCAGGTACGCGTAGACCACAAACAGCCCCGCAAATGAGAACAGCGCGGCGTAGATGAAACGCCTGCTTCTAAAGAAGCCGATATCTTCCGTCGCGAACACCAGCGCGGCGAATGCGGGTAACATCAAGCCGACGCTCACGTGATGGACGCCGAGTGCGAGGCCAAATAGGAATGCAGCGGCATACAGCGAACTGTGAGGGGGCGAGGGGGCGAGGGGGTGAGAGGGTGACGGGGCGACAGCGCGAGGGGGCGAGGGGGCGACGGGGCGAGAGGGCGACGAACGATTGTTTGATGTGGCGCCGCCATCTTGGCTGACGGCGGATTTGCTTTCCTCTCCCCGCGCCGCCGCGCCGCTCTGTCGCCGCGTCGCTTCAATGAACAGGCGGCGCCAGCGAAACATCAGCAGGAAAATGGTAAGGATCAGAAGCGAGTTGAGGGTATATACTTCCGCTATCGTCGCGTATGCCCAGAGCGTGCGTGAGAAGGCCAACAACAGGCCCGAAACCAGGCACGAAACAACGAGCACGAATGAACTTCGCGGCGCAGCATCATTCAGGGGTTGTGCGGGCGCGGCAGTCTTCTTTCCTCTCTTGCCGCGCTCTAATTTCTTTCGAGCTTTGTCTGTTGATTGCGAGAGCCGCGCGCTGAGCATTGCTTCAATCACCACCAGCGTAACGACCGAGGCGGCCAGCGCGGCGAAGAGCGCCGATGCAAAGTTGACCCTGACGGCCACTCCGCCTATCGGAACCAATGTTGCTAGATGGGCGAGCAGAACATAAAGCGGAAATCCGGGCGGGTGAGCTATGCCGAGCGAGCGCGCGGCCACGATCAGCTCACCGCTGTCGACGAGTGTGACGGCCGGAGCGAGAGTACATGTGTAAACTACAAGCGATGCGATGAACACGAGCAGCGCGCACGCAATGCGGATCCTCGAAGTCTGAAGCTGGTTGACTGTCGGGGCGGCAGCGCTCATCACCTCGCGCTCACTTTCTTATAGCCGGTGAAGCGCACGTTCACTACGACGCGAGTGAAGCGACGCCCAACCCGAATGCTGTCGTCGGCAGACGTGTACGCCGGGAACCAATACTTGTCGTGATTCTGAAAGTAAGTCTCGAATTTCGGAGTCCGGTGCGAACTCTGCTCGGGCAGCGCCTCGCCGGCGACTTTGACCACACACAGGTCTTGTTCGTCGATCCAGACCCGGCCCTTCAGATAGCGATCGTCGCTCTTGTCGGGGTCGGGCATTTTGATCTTAGGCTTCACGTCGAAGACAAGAGTGTCCAGCTCATCGATGCGCTCGCGGCCGACGTAGTTCAGCTCGTATTGATTGAGCGTGTCGGCAGTGATCACGAATTGGTAAACGCGCGTCAGGTTATTGGCGGCGTTTGTGCCGATGTAAACATCTCTCGGCAGCGTCGAGGTGTTCTCGAGCACCTTCTCCTGGCGATTGCCCTCGCGGTCGAATGAAATCTGAGAGAAGCGATAGTACTTGCCAGTGATTGTATCGGATTGGCTGACAGTCTGGATCGTGAGTTCGGCGTAATAGGAATAGTTGTGCAGCGCTGCTATCAACTGCTTGCCGCGCTCTGCGGCGGCCGAGAGTATTTCCGCCGGTGATGCGTTCTGGCCGTGATGCTTGCTGAGCAGCGGCGACGCTATCAAGGTCGCTGCGAGAATCATTGCCAGGGGCATCATCGTCGCGGCCTGATAGGGTGCCTTGGGGAATCTCACGCCTTATCTCCTGGGCTTCACTCGCTTGTAGCCGGAGTATTTGATCTCAATCTTGATGGGGAGGTCAACACGCTTAAGGTCCAGCACGTCGCGAGCATACACAAGGCTGGGCAGCCACACGCCGCTCTCAACATTCTCGCGGTAACACTCGAACTTCGGGAATCGCGCGACTTCATCCTTGGCTATGACTGCGCGGCCTTCGACGCGCACTATCTGAAAGTCCTGATCGTCAATCCAAACTTTGCCTTTGAAAGGATGGTCACCTTTCTCTCGTTTGGGAGCGTTTTTCTGATCGGCTGGCTCGATCTCGAACGCGTGAGTATTCAGGTCGTCAAGTTTCTGGCGGCTCACGAATCTGATCGAATAACCTGCCAGTGAGTCCGGAGTTAGGAAGAACATATCCACTCCCAGCAGGCTCTTAAAGTCCGGCTGAAGGATGCCCAGCGCCGCTGTCAGCGGCGAGGTAGGGTACTCGATTATCCGTTCGGTTCGGTTGCCGAGATTGTCATACGTCCATTCAGAGACTCGATGCAACTGCCTGCTAACGGTGTTAGCTTCGCCGAATGTCTGGACCAGTATTTCTTGCCGATAGGAGAACTCTATTACGGCGGCCTTGAGCTTCTGTTCGTTTGCGGCAGCGCGTTTGATTACCTCGTCTGGCGACGAACTCGATTGCGCCATCGACGCGTGAGTCAGTGAGAAAGCCAGCCCAGCCGCGAGCGTGAGCAGTCCGACGGTCCTCTGAATCCTAGTTGACGACTTCATGAGACAAAACCTGCTGGAGCGGCCGCCGAGTAGGCTAGTCGTTCGACGGTTCGGGATCAAGCTACCAGAGCGGGCGATGTCAGCGGAGGCATCCGGACTGTCATGAGTCTCAGGGTTTCTTTGGCTTCTTCAGCTCCGGCTTGGACTGTTGCTGGTCAGCCGGCTTAGCCGCAGGCGTTCCAGGCTTGTTCTTTTCCGCCGCTTTCACTTCTTCTTCGCTCGCCGCGACGCCTTCGTCTGCTACGCGAATCCTGCCGCCGAACTTCTTATAGTTCGTGAAGCGGACCACCGCGCGCATATGAACCGAACTGTGCTTGAACTCAAGCACATCATCAATGTAGACGTAGGTTGGAAACCAGAAGCGACCATCGATGTTTTCGCGGTAGCTTTCAAAGTGCGGAAACTTCTGTTCGCCAACCTCGGGAACAGCCTGGCCTTTGACTTTCACCACCTGGAGGTCCTCATCATCGACCCAGATGCGGCCTTGCAGGTAGCGCTCGCCTTTGACAATCGTCTTCGGTTTGACGTCGAAGACGTAGGTGTTCAACTCGTCAACCTTCTCCTTGCCGACATAATCTATCTGATACTTCGCAAGGTCCTCGGTCGCAAGCGCGAATGGTTGCACGCTGGCGAGGTCCTGCATGTCCTCATTCGTAAGGTTAAGTGCGTTCAGCGTTGAGGGAGGAAAGAAGGTTATCTTCTCGAATCGGTTGCTCCGGTCGTCGAAGACTATGTCGGAGACTCGATGAAACCGCCCCGTCACCGAGCCAGCTTCTCCGATCGTCCTCACATCGAAGTCCTGCGTGAAAGTGTAGTTATTCCGCGCGACCTTGTTCTGAGTCTCCGCCTCAGTGAATCGCCTGATGACTTCTTCGATCGCAAGCGGCTGGGCATTTTGCGATGACTTGGTTTGAAAAGCAAAAACAGACGAGCACGCGACTACTAGAATCAGAGTTAGATAGACCATCTTCGACCGCATTTGCATCCTCCGTGACTGAATTCTACCGTTGACCGATTCAACTCCACAAGCTAGCTCACGGGCGTTTGATGATCCGCGCGCGGGTAGTGGTCGCCCGGCAGCTTCATGAATCGCGCCCGGCTGTTATATGATCGTTGACTTGAAAGCCTCACACCCAACCGACCGAGTCATAAAGCGCAGGTGACAAGTGGAAGACAAACCCACGCACGCGGCCAGATCATTTCTTATTGAGCTGCTAGTCTACGCCGGTTTAGTAGTCGTGTACGTCTTCTTCGTCATCGCGTTCCTCGGCAATCGGCTGGACGCGCTTTACCAGCATCACAAGATCCGTTACGCGTTTGCCGCACTGTTGTTGATCATAGGGCAGGGCGTCGTGCTTGAGATGGTGACGAGCATACTGCTGAAACTGATTCGATCCCGTTCCGAGTGAAGAACACCGATGGATTTCCTTGTCTCTCAAACGCACATAAGTCCGTTCTATCTCGTGATCATCGGGTTCATCATCGGGATTCTGGGTGGGTTCTTCGGCGTCGGTGGAAGCTTCCTTGCGGGGCCTGCGCTGTTCGCCGTGGGAGTGCCGATGAACTTTGTGGTCGGCACCGATCTGGCGCACATTGTCGGCAAGTCTATCGTCGCGGCGAAGAAGCACCGCGCGCTTGGAAACGTAGATTTGAAGCTTGGCTTCATCATGGTGATTGGAACGATAGCAGGTGTCGAAGTGGGCGCCCAGGGAATCGAGTGGCTCAAGCACTTCGGACAAGCCAACGTCGATCAGGTTGTGGGCATCATCTTCGTCGTCGTGCTGATTTCTATCTCGGCTTTCGTCGGGTGGGAGAGTTGGCAGACGATCAAGATGCAGCGCGACCGGGAGCGCGAGGCCGAGATGTCCGGCGTAGGCGCAAGAGAGCTGGGGGCGAAGGAAGACGAGTCTGCCTTTGACCATATTGCCCGGAAGATTCATGGTATCAAGCTTCGGCCGATGATGAAGCTGCGGGTGTCAGGAATCGAGCGAGTCTCGTTGTGGGCGATCCTGCTGGTGGCGTTCGTCGGAGGGGTGTTCAGTGGATTCCTCGGCGGCGGCGCGGGATACATACGAATGCCAGCGATGGTCTATCTGCTCGGTGTTCCAACTCACGTGGCGGTCGGGACTGACCTGTTCGAAATTGTCATCTCCGCAAGCTACGGTACGCTTACCCACGCGATCAAGGGCAACGTCGATATAATGATTGCTCTGGTAATGCACACGGGGGCGGCCATCGGCGCACAGATCGGAGCCTCATCCACGGAATACTTCCGGGGACCCAAAATACGACTCGCGTTCGTGCCGCTCCCGCTGATAGGCGCCGCGATAGTGATCTACAGCTTGCTCTCGGGCAAGCATTTGAAGTAACCACTCATGCGTGATTCGTGATGCGTGACTCGGAGAGGCCGGACTCACAAATCACGTCTCGCGCATCACGAATTGGAATCTGCTATGAAACTCTTGATATGCACAGACGGTTCGGCTCAGGCTGAGAATGCCGTTCGCTTTGGCGGGCTCATCGCCGAAAAGTCCGGAGCCGAAACTACCATTCTAGGGATAACCG
>JBGQGO010000417.1:0-5446 GCA_041497455.1 Blastocatellia bacterium
CTTCCCGACGCCCAGCGGCCTTACAAAGTTCCCGGTTATCCGTGGACGCCGTTGTTGTTCATCGTCGCCGCGTTCGTTTTGGTGGCCAACACACTCTTCAACAATCTGAGGGACCAGCCTGGTAAGACCGGGCTTGCGCTGGGCAGTATCGCGCTGGGTCTTCCCGCTTACTTCATCTGGCGCTCGCGCAGCGCGCCAAGTCCCGAGGCGTGAGTTCAGGACGCGCGCTCTCGCGACTTCGCTGCGAGTGCTTCGTAGCGAGCTTCATTGCCGCACTCGGTGCAGGTCGGAAGATTCAACATGCTCCAGCCTGGCTCAGTCACCCGGCCGAAGGTGTCCATAGCTCCGACAAACCCGCCGCGTACGTTGGCTACGTTGGTGTAGCCCATCTGACTCATCACTTCGCACGCGCGAGCCGAACGCCCACCTGATTTGCAACCGATTACGAGTTTCGCATCTTTTGCCAGAGCCGCATCGACTACAGCAGCGAAATCTTGATTGGGAGCCATCCCGACCCCCGGCGCGAAGTGCATTAAGGGAATGTTTATCGCCTGCGTCGGATGACCAGCTTCGAACTCAGGCACGGATCGCACGTCCAGGTAGATGTATTCCGGATCGGCCTGCATCAAGTCGTAGGCTTCTTGCGCGTTTAGCTCTTTCATTGTTCTCTCCTCTCGGATCGCCATCTTTGATTGAACGCGAATTATAGCCGAGCAGCCGGATGCATCCCAAACCGACCTGTAGGGTGCCAGAACGACGCGCCGGCCTGTGCTTCCGCTGCAACAAATTCACAAGAACTTCTCAAGGGTGTTTTTGTTGACAACAAACTTGTCAGCCAAATACAATCCCCGTCCTTGGCAGCAACCACCCGATTTTCTTAAAGGCAGTAAGAACGAACGAACAGGTTTGGGCAGAACAGTGACCCCCGCTGTTTTTGAAAAGGAGAGGTCTTGAGCAAAGCAGGAGCAGGGAAATTCTTAGCCGCAATCGTCCTGGCATCATTCACATCTACGAGCGTTGCGTTCGCGCAGTCCCAGGTAGTTCAAACGACCAAAGAACAAGCAGCGCGGCAGCAAAGCACTAATCAAATAGTCGGCGCGACGGAACAGAAGCCGCTCGATCCCACGACTTCCACGGCGCCGCAGAACACCCAACCGCAGAAGCCAGAGCCTCTAATAGAATTAGCCATCGAGAACGCCGTGATTCCGCCGGCGCCGGTCATCGTCAAGCGCAGCACCACCGCGATAATGATACCAGTGGACGGCGCTGGCCCGGTTTCAAACGCCGGTTCCGATTCAAAGTACGAGGAGCGCCCGGCCGTTTCGTCGAGCGTGAGTGTAGGAAGCGTATTCGGCTATCGCCTCGACCCGTTCACACGGCGGGCAAAGTTTCATTCAGGCGTGGACATCAAGGCTCGGTGGGGAGACCCGGTCGGCGCCAGCCAGGCAGGCATCGTGCAGTTCGCCGGCTGGTATCACGGCTACGGCAACATGATAATCGTCGCACACGGCGGCGGCGTGACGACTCACTACGCGCACCTGTCGAGCTTCGATGTTGAAGCCGGAGCACGCGTCGAGCGCGGCACGATCATTGGGCGCGCGGGCAGCACCGGACGCGCTACTTCGCCGCATTTGCACTACGAGGTCCGGCTCGATGGCAACCCTCTGAATCCGTTTCAGCCTCTGGCGCTCGAATCCTCTTCCGACTATTTCAAACAGACGCGACCCGCCGTGGACGCCGGCCGCACTGAATCAACTTCGCTCATCGCGCCACAGCGAGACAGGTAGACACCTTTTCAGTTGAAGAAGATGATCGGGGCTCGCTCGAAAGCGAGCCTCGCTTCTTTTATGGCCCTTTTGGACTGCGCCGCCCTCATGTGGTCGTTTGTCTTGAGAATGCGTGGCGGCGCTTTTGCCTGTGATTGTGAACAGTTATCCACCCGAGGCAAAAGCGCCGCCGCCCATTCGAGGAACAAAGGACCACACGAGGGCGGCGCAGTCCAAATAATCGGTTCGCAGTCCAAAGGGGGACGCCGCAGTCCAAATACGTCGCCTGGATTGAGAGCGCCAACTGAGGCATCATCACTTCATCGGAACGCATCAGATTCTTGAACCACATCAATTGAAGCGGGAGCAGTTTCAGTGCTTAGACGATCGTTATTTGCTTTAGCCGTAGTAGCGCTGTCTTTCCCGGCGTCCCTGTCTCAAAGTCGTCGCGTTAAGTCAGACCGATCAGACGCCGCTGCATCTGCGTCGTCTCCGCGGAACCCTTTCATCGCGGGCGAGCGATTGAGTTACGACGTGTCGTGGGCAGACTTCATTGTTGCAGCCGAGCTCATAATTCAAACTGACCAGCGCCGCAGCTTCGACGGCATCGACGGCTATCACGTGACCGCCCAGGCTCGAACCGTAGGACTGGTCAACGGCCTTTTCAAGGTCAACGACGTCTACGAATCGTTTATCAACGCGGCGACTCTTCAACCGTTTCGCGCCGAGAAGCGCTCGCAACACCGCAAGAAGCAGACCCAGTCGTCGGTCACTATGGATCAGGATAAACGCACGGCGCAGCTCGACGGGGGCCGCACATTAGAGATACCGGAGGACACTTATGATCTTGCCGCGTTGATCTTCGCCATCCGGGGAATGGATCTCACGATGGGTAAGGCTCGCACGCTGAACGTGCTCGAAGACGAGAAGCTGTACACAATCAAACTTCAGCCCGAAGCGCGCGAGAAAGTGACGACGCGCGCCGGCAGCTACGATACGGTCAAGATTGCTACGAGCAGGGTCAAAGGGCGCGAGAACGACAAGCTTTACAACCTTAGGCTCTACATAACGGCTGATGCGCGGCGATTGCCTGTGTTGATAACGGCGGAGCCCTCGTGGGGCGCGGTGAGAGTAGAGCTGACTTCCGCGACTGGCACAAAGACAAAGTGAGAGGATTGACCGAGGGAGGCCCTCCTGGGCTCCCGGGAATCGTCCGCAGATCACGCAGATGACACAGATAACCAACCTATTCACTGGGTTCCTTCAATCTGCGAAATCTGCGTCATCTGCGGATAGCACTGAAGGCGGCGCAGTCCAAATAAGCCCAAATAAGCGCGCCTTTTCCATCACTATTGGCGCGGCTGCGAGACAGCGCTTCAGGCGGCCGACCTCTGCACTATCTGCGCGTTGGGCGCCGCCCGCAGCCGCATATCCCGGGATCTTTTGTCGAGGCCGCTCGCCAGTGACCCCGTCCCCGGGAATTTTATGCTTGCATCCTATCTTTTCTTCGGTGCTTGAGCGCGGCGCTTCCGAGCACTTTTTATAAGTGCCACAATCACGATGGCCATTACCGCTGAACCGTAGATGAATGCCAGTAGCGCAAACCATTGCGAGTTTGAATCATCAGTGAACGCAGCAACCAATATTCGCCTTCTTTGATCTTCCGATTTCCGCTCTGAGCGGCGCGGTGACGAGCGAGACTTTGGCCGCGCTCAAGACTTACCGCGCCGCTTGAAGAACGGTGCGCGTGTTAGACCGAAACGACTCTCATCGTTTTTGGTTTCGAGCCGCCGCTTGACCGCTGCGGTCCCGCGCGGCTCGCCTCCCATCAGGGCAAGGCGCGTTCCATCTGCGTGCCGCGAGATTCGCGCCAGTTTTCAGTCATTTGCCGTTCAGGCCAACCCGGCGTCCGCAATATTCAGGCTGCGCTTGCCGAATTAATTCTGCGGCCGCCGGAAATTTCGTATAGCAGTTCAAGACCGGGCAGTTATCTGATATTGTGCGCAAGACAGATATCTGACAGTGAAGTTGGGGGCTCAGGTCGCAGTCGGCGCCGGAGCCGAAAAGGAGAATGACAATGACACTGACGCATTTCTTGATCCTTTTGCTGGTCGCGGGAGTGTGCGGATCAATTGGCCGAGCTATCGTGGGCTACAGTCACGGCGGATGCCTCGTCTCGATCGCGCTCGGCTTCATCGGCGCGATTGTGGGAGTGTGGATCGCCGACGCGCTTCACTTGCCCCATCTGTTCACGATGACCTTCGGAGGTGAACACTTTCCGATCATATGGTCGATAATCGGGTCGGCTCTGTTCGTGGCGGTGATCAGCTTCTTTACAAGCCGCAGGTAGGCCAGGAGACGCGACGGTGAAAGAACAAAAGAAACCTCTTGCGCCCGAGTAACCAACCTTTGCGGTCTTTGCGGCTTAGCGTCTTTGCGCAAACCAACTCTCGCGAAGACGCCAAGCACTCGTGCTTCACTTCTCTCACGATCTCAATCAGCCAAGGAGCTGCCGCAAGAATTTGACCAGCACATTGCCAGTCACCGTGCGGCGATAGTGCTCGGTAGAACGAAGGTCGGTGATCGGCGCGATTTCCTGCGCGATCGTCCGCCGAGCTTCTTCGATAAGAGCGGCATTGAGTGCCGCGCCGATGAGTAAGCGTTCGGTCTGAGACGCGCGGATCACAGTAGGCGCAACGCTCCCGGCGCCGATGCTGATTGTCTCAATCGTTTCTCCGGTCATCCTCGCCCTGGCCGCCAGCACGGTCTTGGAGATCGCCTGCGCTCTACGCGTGCCAACCTTCCAAAAGAAATCGCGCTCGCCTTCTTTCAGCTTGGGTATGCGAACGGCCACCACGAGTTCGTCGGATTGCAGCATCGTGCGACGATAGCCAGAGTAGAACTCATTGAACGGTACTCGCCGGGCGCCACGCGCGCTTCCGATTTCGACTTCTGCATCGTAGGCAGCAAGCACCGGGAGACTGTCGCCGGCGGGAGAAGCGTTGACGACGTTGCCGCCGATCGTGCCGCGATTCTGAATCTGGATGGCCCCGATAGTTCGCGACGCGGCGACGAGCGCGGGCACGTGCCGCTGAATCAATTCCGACCGTATCAATTGTGTGTAAGTCGTAAGCGCCCCAACTCGCAAAGCGTCGCCTTCGTCCGATATGCCTCTCAGTTCGTCAACTCGCCAGATGTCGAGGAACTCTGCGGCGTCGAGCATGTGAGCGTTCATCAAGACCATCAGGTCCGTCCCGCCGGCAATGACCTTCATCGCACGGCCACGCTCTGACAAAAGAGCGTAAGCCGCTGCGAGCGTCGCCGGCGATTGCACTGTAGGATCGAAACTCATGGTAGTGCTCAGCCCTCGACCTCGGTCTCGAGATCAACAGTCACTCTGACGTCCCCACAAACGGTACACGCGTACGCTTGAACGAAGCGTTCTTCATTGTTGTCGGCAAAGAGTATCGTCAGTTCCTTTTCCGAGAACAGCAAACCGGGGCGCATAACTCCGCCGCAGTTGCCGCACGTCACATCGTGCCTGGCTGGCGCTATTGAGTCGTCGTCTTCGGCTTCATCCGCGACCAACTCGGGCTTCTCGAATGGGATCATGCGTTTCCCCAATTCCGTTTCGGCGAACTCAAGTGCCTCCTTGCGATAGTCGGCATAATCCACTTCGA
>JBGQGO010000418.1:0-5433 GCA_041497455.1 Blastocatellia bacterium
GAGGAACGAATGGCTTCTCAGTCGCCAAGAAGGAGAACAAACTCGGGATGCGCGCGAGCGACACTGCGGCGCTGGTCTTCGACGACTGCGTCCTGCCTAACTCAAACCTGATAGGTGAGCCCGGCCAGGGGTTCATTCAGGCGATGAAGGTGCTGGACGGCGGAAGAATATCGATCGCCGCGCTCGCGGTTGGGATCGCGCAGGGCGCATTCGAAGCGGCCGTGAAGTACGCAAAGGAACGGCATCAGTTTGGACGATCCATCGCCGAGTTCCAGGCGATACAGTTCAAGCTGGCCGATATGGCTACGCAGATCGACGCGGCGCGACTGCTGACATATCGCGCGGCGGCGATGAAGAACGCCGGCAAGCCGACGACGAAGGAATCATCGATGGCGAAGCTGTACGCAAGCGAAGTCGCCGTGCGCGTCTCTGAAGAGTCCGTGCAGATACACGGCGGATACGGCTACATCAAAGATTATCCAGCCGAAAAATATTGGCGCGATTCGAAGCTCTGTACCATCGGCGAGGGCACTAGCGAGATACAGCGGACGGTAATCGCGCGCCAGGTTTTGAAAGCGTGAAACGTGATGCGTGAAACGTGATGCGTGATGCGTGAAACGTGACAGGAAAGACGCATCACCTCGGTCACGCATCACCTCGGTCACGCATCACGTTTTACGCATCACGTTTCACGCATCATTGATGAACTCACTGTCAGAAAGAATCCTTGCCGGGGACAAGCGCTCGATCGGCCGCGCGATCAGCGCAGTTGAAGACGCACGCGCCGACGCAGCCGGACTGCTCAAGGAAATCTTTCCTCACACCGGCAAGGCGCTGGTCATCGGTATCACCGGAGCGCCGGGCGTTGGCAAGAGCACTCTGGTCGATCGGCTTGCTGCGCAGTATCGAGCTGGCGGCGAGCAAGTGGGAATCATCGCGGTCGACCCTTCGAGTCCCTTCACCGGCGGGGCGCTGCTTGGCGATCGCATACGCATGCAGAACATGGCGACCGACCCGGGAATCTTCATTCGCAGTATGGCATCGCGCGGACACCTCGGGGGCCTGGCGCGCGCGACAGTTGATGCGGTAGCGATACTGGATGCCGCCGGTTATAATAAGGTCATCATTGAAACAGTAGGCGTCGGCCAGGATGAAGTTGATGTGGTGAAGGCCGCAGATGTTACCGTCGTCGTGCTTGTGCCGGGGATGGGAGACGGGGTGCAGGCGATGAAGGCGGGGATAATGGAAATCGGCGACATCTTCGCCATAAACAAGGCCGACCGCGATGGCGTCTTGAGGACCGAGCGAGAGCTTGAAATGTTGCTCTCGATCTCGGAGCGGCCCGATGGCTGGACGCCGCCAATAATCAAGACCGTAGCGACCGAGAACACCGGCACAGATGCCCTGGCTGCCGCGATCGCAGAATATGAAGCATTCATTGGCGCGCATCGGGAGCAGTCAGACAGCAGGCGAGCGAACACTGCCGAACACCGGATAATCGAGTTGTTGCGCGACAGGCTGCTCAAGGTTGCTATGACCAAGGTCGTAACCGAAAACGAGTTGCGCGAGATGGCGACAGCAGTCGCCGACCGCAGCCGCGACCCCTATTCGGTTGTTGATGAAATAATGGCAAGGCTGGGAATTGGTCCTTAGTCCGTGGTCCGTAGTCCGTAGTCCGTAGCAAGAAACGACGGACCCCGGAACACTGACTACGGACTACGGACCACGGACTACGGACTATTATGAAGATCAATCATCTAGGCATAGCTGTTCGCTCGATATCCGACTCGCTGGCTTTCTATCGCGAGGCGCTGGGGTTCGAACTGGCGCGGACTGAGACCATTGAGGACCAGGGCGTCCACGTTGCGCTGCTTCCGGTGGGCGAGTCTCGAATCGAGCTTCTGGAGCCACTTTCGGAGGAGACACCGGTTGGCCGCTTCATTGCTCGTCGCGGCGAAGGACTACATCACATTTGCTTTGAGGTTGACGACCTCGCTTCTAAAATAGACGAACTCAGGTCGCGCGGTGCGCGTTTGCTGGATGGTTATCCGCGGCGCGGCGCTGAGGGAAAACTTGTTGCCTTTCTGCATCCGGCGAGCGCTCATGGCGTTCTCGTCGAACTAGTCGAGAAGGCGAGAACATCACGAGGAGAATGAATGAAACTATCAATAAAGGTCATCGCGATGATGCTTCTTTTGGGCATGCTGGCGTCCGGGCTGTTGTTCGTGCAGTGTTCGTCTTCGAGCCCGAAGACAGTCAAGCTCACCGCGCACGATATGCAACTCATCTTTCAGGAACTGCTCCCGCCTCAGCAGCAGCAGCAGATCGCGTCCGACCCCGAGGAAAAAAAGAAACTCGTTGCGGATATTAAGAAGCTTCTGGCGGTTGCTCAGGTGGCGGAGCAAGAGGGCTACGCTGAGCATGCCGATCTAAAGACGCAGCTTTCTTTTCAACTGGACCGAGCCCTGAACGACGCTTACAGAAAGAAGAATCCCGATGCGAAGGTGCCCGATGAAGAGATAAACACCTATTACGCGAGTCACCCGAAGGACTTTGACGACTTCCTTCAAGGCAATCCTCGTGCGGCACAAGGGGCACAGGGACCTCAGCGGGAGGAACTCAAGAAGCAACTCGGTGAGTTCAAGGTGATTGCCGAGCGTGCGCGCAAAGAGGGCCTGGACCGCGAAGACCTCACCAGATTGCAGATACTGCTCACGCGAAGCCAGGCGCTTGCGGGCGCTTATCTTGGTGATCTTCAGAAGAATGCGGATAAGCTGGTCGCTGACGGCGATGTCGAACAGTATTACAAAGATCACCCGGCCGACTTCGATGAAGTACGCGTCCGTCACATCCTGATCAGCACCCAACCCAAGCCGGAAGCCGAGGACGAAAGCGACGCGAAGGACGCCAAGGATAGTAAGGGCAGTAAGGACAAGAAGCCGGCAGATAAGCCAAAACCCCTAACCAAGGACGAAGCGCGCAAGAAATCCGAAGGTCTCTTGGAGCGCGCGCGCAAGGGTGAAGACTTCGCCAAGCTCGCAACGGAGAACTCAGACGATACGGCCTCGAAAGATAAAGGCGGCGAGTACGATTTCTTTGGTCACGGCAAAATGGTCCCCGAGTTTGAGAAGGCCGCGTTCGCGCTCAAGCCCGGCGAGATCAGCAACCTTGTCGAGACGCAGTTCGGGTTCCACATCATCAAGCTCGAAGAGCGCCGCGCGGCTGCGTCTCCCGATACCGATCAGAAGGTCCGCCAGCAGATAGTCGAAAAGCTGAAGCAGGAGAAGATCGAGGCCAGAATTGCTGAGATCGCAGCGTCGAGCGAGGTCGTGGTGCCCGAGGATTTCGACACGACGCCCAAGGTTGCCGGGCAGCCTCAGACTTCAAGCGCGGCGCCGACCAGTCAGGCCGGCAAGCCTGAGGAGAATTAGAAACCTGCACAACAGGGACTGAAGCGATTGAAAATTGAAAACTGAGAATCCCTGTTCATCTCTCGGAGAAACGATAGTGCCACACGCAAGCATCGGCGTGATCGGAGGAAGCGGGCTCTACCAGATGGCAGGGCTCACCGAGGTTGAAGAGGTCAGCCTGGCGACGCCGTTCGGTGATCCGTCGGATACGTTCTTCATCGGCACGCTCGCCGGAGTGAGGGTCGCCTTCCTGCCGCGTCACGGACGGGGCCACACGCTGCTGCCGACCGAGATACCATTCCGCGCGAACATCTACGCGATGAAGATGCTCGGCGTCGAACGGATCATATCCGCCAGCGCCGTTGGATCGCTCTATGAAGAACTAAAGCCGACGGATATCGTCTTTCCTGATCAGTTCTTTGACCGCACTCGGCAGCGACCTTCGACGTTCTTCGGCGGCGGCATCGCGGCGCACGTGACCTTCGCCGATCCCGTGTGTCATGACTTGGTCGACACCCTGGAACAGGCTGCCAGAGCCGAACTCGAGGAAATCGATATTCACCGCGGAGGCACGTACATCTGCATGGAAGGCCCCGCGTTTTCAACGAAGGCTGAATCCGAAGCCTATCGCGCGATGGGTATGTCGGTCATCGGAATGACCAATCTTCAGGAAGCGAAGCTCGCGCGCGAAGCGGAGATCTGCTATGCGACAATAGCGCTGGTGACCGATTACGACTGCTGGCATCCGGGTCACGATTCGGTGACAGTCGAAATGATCATCGAGTATTTGAATCGCAACGCCGAGAACGCGCAGAAGCTGATCGCGGGCGCAGTCGCTCGGCTTGCGAACAAACGGCGCAGGTGCAAATGTGGCGACTCTCTTCGACATGCTATCATTACTGCGCCTGAGAGAATCACGCCTGAAGCGAAACAACGGCTGAAGGCGATCATTGGAAAGTACGTTGATTGAACGAGAGGTGTTAACGATGTCCGGCATGAGGTTCTTTGCCACAACGTTCATATTCGTGATGGCGGTTGCGGCCTTCTGTGGTTCGACGAGTCTCGCACAGGGACCGGGCAAACCAATAGAAGCGCCGCGGGACGCCGCGATGGAAGTCGCCGCCAAACACAACCTTGAAGTCGCTCGATGGAACGTGACTAAGCGAAAGGCATACGAAGGCGCTCGCGACCGGCTTCAGGAGATCATCGACACGTATCCGGATTTCTCCCGGATGGACGAGGTCGTCTTTTTGATGGGCGAGGTTTACCTGAAGCTTGGAAAGAGCGAAAAGGCTGTCGACTATTACAACAAGTTACTGAAGGATTATCCCGCGAGCGAGTTCGCGAAGAAGACCCGCGAGCGGCTCGATGAATTGAAGAAGGTGAACTGATAAATGGCGATTCTGGTTGTGGGCTCCGTGGCGTTTGACTCAGTCAAGACGCCCTTCGGAGAAAGAGATCGAATACTGGGCGGTTCGGCGACGTACTTCAGCGTCGCCGCTTCTTTTTTCACTGACGTGCGAGTCGTTGCCGTGGTCGGAGACGATTTCGGACCGGCGGACGAAGCCGTGTTCCTGGAACGCGAGATCGACACGTCCGATCTCGAGCGCGTGCCGGGCCGCAGCTTTCATTGGAGCGGCGAGTACGGCTACGACCTGAACGTCGCACACACGCGCGACACGCAATTGAACGTGTTCGCTGATTTCAAGCCCAAGCTGTCGGACGGTGCAAGAGAGACGCCTTATTTGTTCCTCGGCAACATCCAGCCGCAGCTTCAGGTCGAGGTGCGCGAGCAGGTGCGCGCGAGGCTGGTCGCAGCCGACACGATGAACTACTGGATCAACAACACGCCCGGCGATCTGCGCGAGATGCTGGGGCGCATCGACGTGCTGGTCATCAATGACGCCGAGGCGAGAGAGATTGCCAAGGAAGCCAATCTAGTTCGAGCCGCGCGCCGCATACTCTCGATGGGTCCGAAAAGGCTGGTAGTGAAACGAGGCGAATATGGCGCGGCGATGTTCAC
>JBGQGO010000419.1:0-5416 GCA_041497455.1 Blastocatellia bacterium
CGGCCGTCGAGGCCGGTCTCGCTGGCGCAGACAGGTAGCCTCGAGCGTTCACGGAGTGGGCGTCCACAATTTTCTAAGCCAATCCTGGACTCAGCCGCTGAGCCCCGCCGAGAAGACCCCTAGCGAGCCGGCATCGGCGAATGCGGCGCCGAGTTATTCCGCGGCCGGCGACGATTCCAACCCTCCAGTCGAGATCATCGCGGGAGCGGCCGAAGAAGCAACGCGACCGCGCCTCGCCAACGCCGCGCCGCTCGATCCCCCACCGATGAATCCGCTGGTCGCTGCTTACACAGACAGTCTTGCGGCTTTCGGTTTCAGCGCCGAAAACCAGGGGTTCATCGTTACTACGCTTAAAGGTGAAGTGCTGGCGGAGCACAACGCCGACCGGCTCTACAATCCCGCGTCAGTCACCAAGATCGCCACGTCACTGACGGCGATATCACGGCTCGGACCTGACTTCAAGTTTCGAACTTCGCTCTACACGGATGGCACGCTTGATCATGCGACTGGCATTCTGCACGGATCGCTGTACGTAATAGGCAGCGGCGACCCGGGGTTCTTCCCGGAAAACGCGATGATGATTGCGGACAAAATGAATCGCAGCGGCATTCGCGAAGTCGACGGGAATCTCGTAGTCCTGGGCCAGTTCTTCTTCAACTTCTCAACCTCGCGCGAGGCCTCGGCAAAAGCTTTTCGCGCGGTGCTCACTCCTGAAACGTGGAACGCGCAAGCGAAATCCTCCTACACGCGATTCCTTGCGATTCGCGCCGCCGAAGATCGGGTAGGCGATTCCACGACTCCGGCTCCGCCACTGTCCGGACCGCCGTCTCTGAAGATCACCGGCCAGACGATCACGGACGCATCGGTGAATACAACCAAGCTGTCGCCCCTGGCGGTGCACACTTCGCTGCCGCTCTTGCGAGTGCTGAAAGGGCTGAACGATTTTTCAAACAACTGGATGGCCACCGTGATCGGCAATCTGGTTGGTGGACCCGACGCAGTTGAGCGATTTCTCAAAACCGAAGTCGGGTTCAAAGAAGACGAGGTGCGTTTTGCGACTTCGTCGGGACTCGGCGCGAATGCGATTTCTCCACGCGGAACGATCACGATGTTGCGCAAGCTGATCGCGTATCTCGACAGCAAGGGGCTCGGTGTCGAAGAGCTTCTGCCCATTGCGGGCGTCGATGCCGGGACGCTCGAAAGGCGATTCAACGATGCGTTTCGCGGGTCGGTAGTCGGCAAGACCGGGACCCTGAACAGCGTGAGCGCGCTGGCCGGCGTCGCGTATACTCGCCAGCGAGGTCCGCTGCTATTCGTGATCTACAATCACGGCGGCTCGGCTCACCGGTTCCGCGCTGCGCAGGATGAGACCATCAAAAAGGTCATCACGCTTTATGGAGGACCGGCTCCGGTTCGGTACGCAACGGCCACCGGCGCGCGTGTCTCCGAACGGCTTGCCGAACAAGGCGCCGGGTCGCGAGGTTCTTCCAATCCGAGGTGAGTGAATCATGATGTCTGGAATGGAGTTGTCGAAGGCGCAAAAAGCGCTGTTAGCTTGGAGCGCCGGCTTTCTGCTTTTGGCCGAAGGCGTGAAGCGAATGCGCATCGAAGGACGGGCGGCGACGATCGTTGGGCTGATTGAGTTGCTTCTGGCGATCGCGACCGGAGTCGCTTTTGGATGGGCGACGACCGCGAACAGCGAGTGACCAGTAGAATAGGTCAACGTGTTGACGCCCTACGGAGGCTTGCCTGGCGAGCCATCATTGTCGAACAGCTCGACTTCTCTCAGCGTTGATTTCCGAAAATCTGTAACAACTTGAGATTCTCCTCTTCCTGTCTTCGCATAAGGCTGCCGAGCGCCAGAGCTTGCTTTTACTCACCTGCCCAAAGATAATTCGCTCCGACTGCGCAACGAGCACTTTGTCATTCACGAGAAGTCATCCGGTTGAATGTGAGAACGTCTTTTCAGACTCGATAGACTAGCCTATGTCAGACATCTGGTACATCTGGCTAATACTCGGCGCGTTGTTCATCGTCGCCGAAATCTTCACTGCTGGGTTCGTGCTTCTTTGGTTCGGTATAGGCGCGTTGGTCGCCGCTCTACTGGCGTTAACGGGCCTCGTCGGGCTCCCGCTTCAGATCCTGGTATTCCTCGTTGTATCCATAGCCCTGACCGTCGCATCGCGTACGATCTTCGAACGCTTCCTGATGAGGGGTTCCCCCGGACGCGAGCTGAAAACTGGGATGGATACAATGCCCGGCCAGATGGGCGTCGTGGTCGAGCCTTCTAAGGGCGCGATGCAAGAAGGAGCGGTTCGCGTGTTTGCCTCAACGTGGCGCGCCTTCCCTTCCGAAGGCGAGGAGCCGCTCCAGGAGGGTGAGCAGGTTCAGATCGACCGCGTCGAAGGAGCAACGGTCTACGTCAGACGAGTTGAGAGTGAACCGTCATGGCGCTCACAACAACGGGAGAGTCAGTAAAGCGAAGCAGCTCGCAGCATCGTCACCCCGCGCAGCAGCGTGGGCCGCTCGTAAAAGAAAGGAGCAGCACCGATGGATTTAGGACTTCTGGTTTTCGCCTTCATTGCGTTGGCGGTTCTCGTCACCGCTCTCAAATCGTTTCGCGTCGTTGGCCAGGCTTCGGTGATGATCATCGAACGGCTGGGCAAGTTTCACAAGATGGCCGGCAGCGGACTGAACATCATCCTGCCTTTTCTGGATAAGCCGCGCTCAGCTTATTGGAGCGGAATAAGGCCGGGCCTCTCGACACTCGACCTACGTGAACAGCTCCTTGAGTTTCCGCCACAGCCGGTGATCACTCGCGATAACGTAACGGTGAACGTCGACTCGGTGCTCTATTATCAAATCACCGATCCGATCAAATCGATGTACGAAGTAGCCGACCTGACCGGCTCGATTATGCAGCTCACCATCACTTCTATGCGTTCGATCATCGGCGATCTCGATCTGGACCACACCTTTTCTTCGCGAGACTTGATCAATAACAAGCTTCGAATCGTGCTGGACGAAGCGACCGAGCGATGGGGTGTGAAGGTGACTCGCGTTGAGGTTCGAAACATCCATCCGCCTGAGGACGTCCGGGTGACGATGGAGAAGCAGATGACCGCCGAGCGCACCCGCCGAGCGCTGATACTTCAGGCGGACGGCGAGAAGCAGGCGGCTATCGCCCGCGCCGAAGGCGAAAAGCAGGCAGCGATTGCGCGCGCTGAAGGCGAGAAGGAAGCGGCCGTGCTTCGGGCTGACGGTCAGGCTGCGGCGCGACTGCGCAACGCCGAGGCCGAGGCTCAAGCGATCAAGTTTATCTCCGAGGTGATCACAGCGGGGCAGGGAAACCCCGCGCAGTACCTGCTGATGCAGCGGTACATAGAATCGCTGACCAACATGGCTACGAGCACCAATGCGAAGGTGGTCTTCATGCCGGTCGAGGTGAGCTCGGTGCTTTCGTCGGTGGGCGCGCTGAAAGAAGTGTTCGGCGAGATTGGCGGGCAGAAAGAGTCCGTCGACTACCGAGGAGAGCACGCGCTTTCGCCAGGTCGCCCTCCGCGATGAAGTTTCCAGTTCAAGCTGTTCAGAGTTCAAGCTGTTCAGAGTTCAAGCTGTTCAGAGTTCAAGCTTCAGCTTGCGTCAGGATACTGAGCAACCTGAAGGTTGAACTCTGAACCTCACTCTTCCTCGCTGTAGTCGCTTCCCTCTTCGCTCTCAAAATACGCTTTGTACAATGCCTGAGCGTACTCGAGCTGGTCCCGCCCGACAAGTACTCGCAACTGCCCGCCGAAAGCGAGATGGGGCATCAACGACAGCGAGTGCATGCCTTGAATCATGACCACGACATTGTTCTGTTCGAGAGTTTCCTTGATGAACATTGCTTCAGGGTTACTTTGAGGACGGCACAGCTCAACGAATTCAGTCTCTTTCTTCTCGGCGGCAGGTTGGGTCATTCCAACGTCCTCCTGCCCGAGCGTGCTCGGCACAAGCACGCAGCCGCAACTCAAGCACACGCCACTTTGTGTTTCAAACTCTCCGGCGCAAATTGGACAGAGCATCAACATCGCCGTTGAATCCTAGCACAACCACCACAAGAAATGGCGGCCGGTGCGCTTCAGATGTTTTTGGCATCCAGCACTCGGAGCGGTCATACCCACCCGCGTAAGAGACGATGTGAAAACCCCAACCGGGAGGTTGGGGATGCTTCCTTCCAGCCTACAAGACCGCCGGGCCGCGATCTCGCAAATCCCCCAACCGGCAGGTTGGGGATCTTTCACTCCCGCCTAAGCACGCATCCCCAGACTCGCCGCGTTCCCTGTAGGTTAGCGTGAAATATCCCCAACCTGCCGGTTGGGGGATTGCGGCAAGCCGCCGCCCCGTTTCCAGTAGGCCGAAGTGAAAGCACCCCAACCTTCCGGTTGGGGGATTCTTGCGACTTTTCACACAATCTCTTGCCAGCGTGGGTATGCGCAAATATCTGACACGCACATAGCATAGCGTCCGATTTTGTTTTATATTCTCCCTCTCGTACTCTC
This sequence comes from Blastocatellia bacterium, assembly GCA_041497455.1. Taxonomy (GTDB): domain Bacteria; phylum Acidobacteriota; class Blastocatellia; order UBA7656; family UBA7656; genus Onstottus_A. The sequence continues at coordinate 4,539 of JBGQGO010000419.1, forward strand.
AGTGGAAAGCCAAAGTTTGATTCTCGGAGGATGATCATGATCGCCTTTAAGCGAGTTCGTGTGGTTCTTTCTTTGTTCATCATTCTTCTCGTGTCTCTGCCCTTCGGGGCTTTCGCGCAGGATCCGAAGAAAGACGACGAGAAAAAGGACGACAAGAAAAAAGAAGAGGAGCTGCCGCTCAAGGCAGACAAGAAGATCGAATTCACGACCGATGAAGGCACGTGGATGTCGCTCGATGTTTCAAGCGACGCGAAGACCATCGTCTTCGATCTGCTCGGCGACGTCTACACAGTGCCGATCGGCGGCGGCGAGGCAAAGTGCATAATGGGCGGCCTCTCCTTCGAGAGTCAGCCGAAGTTCTCACCTGATGCCAAGAAGATCGTGTTCGTTAGCGATCGCAGCGGCGCCGAAAATCTATGGCTCGCCGACGCGGACGGCTCTAACCCCAAGCCATTGACCAAGGGCCGCAACACTTCGTTCTTATCGCCGTCGTGGACCGCGGATGGCAACTACGTCATCGTTTCGAAATCAACCGAAGGGCTCGGGACCTTCTCGTTGTGGATGTATCACAAGGACGGCGGCAATGGCATTCACGTAGGGGAACCCGAGCCGCCGCCCCAACAGCCGGGCCAGGGCCAGCCTCAGCCGCCGCGCCGCAACAAGTACGGCGCCGTCGCGTCTCCCGACGGGCGATTCATCTACTACGCCCAACGCAACGGGGCATTCACTTATAACGCCCAGTTTCCGCTCTGGCAGATCGTGCGCTTCGATCGCGAGACCAGCGAGACCTCGACGATTACGAACGCGCAAGGCAGCGCGATGCGCCCGGTGCTTTCGCCCGACGGCAAGAAGCTGGTTTACGCAACTCGCTATGAATC
>JBGQGO010000420.1:0-5396 GCA_041497455.1 Blastocatellia bacterium
CCACCAGGAGGCCCATCGGTACCCGGCGTCAACGTAGGTCTTGCAGTCTGTGCAGGCGAAGTAAAGATTGTTCATTCCGACACCCCGCTGGAACGGCCCTTTTCTTTTGCGAGCCATGACGCCCTGAGCTAGAATGGGCGCGGCCGAGACCGTTGAATCTGATTCGCCACTTTCGATCGAGGCAGACGATACTGTCGTCCGGCTGATAAGTCCTCAGAACGGGCTCAATTTTTTCTCAAAGATGTTTCTCAAAGCCGTCTATGAGCGAGCATTCGCAACACTTTTATGAATTTGGCCGCTTCCGAATAAACACCGGCGACCGGGTTCTGCTCCGCGACCAGGAGATCGTCCCGCTCACGCCAAAGGTCTTCGACATACTTCTCGTGCTCGTTGAAAGTAGCGGCCAGGTAATTTCAAAAGACGGCCTCATGAAAAGAGTGTGGCCTGATAGCTTCGTCGAAGAAGGAAACCTCACCCAGAACATATCGCTTTTGAGGAAGGCCCTGGGCGTAGGTCAAAACGGGCATCAATACATAGAAACAGTCGCGCGGCGAGGCTACAGGTTTGTTGCGCCCGTCCGCGAGTTACGGGACAGCGGATTCGATGCTCGCGACAAGGTAAGCGCGGCTGTAGCAGTTATCAAACCCGCAGCCGTGGTGACCTCTGAAACCGAGACTGCCAGCGTGTCACGCGACGCGGCCCTTCAGAATGTGATTGGCAGCCTAAAGCATCACCGTGCGCTTGCGCTGGTTTCCCTGCTCGCGCTGGTCGCGGCGGCGGCCGGAATTGTCTACTCGACGCGAGGCGGCAAGGCGGTCGATCCCACCAGCAGCATAATAGAATCGATAGCCGTTCTCCCGTTCATCAACGAAGCCTCAGATGCTGATGCCGAGTACTTCAGCGACGAAATTACCGAAAGCCTCGTCAACAATCTCTCGCAACTTCCAAAACTGAGAGTCGTGCCGCGCAGTGTCGTGCTCAATTACAAGGGTCATGAAACTGATCCTCGAAAGATCGCCCGTGAGCTGAACGTTCGCGCGGTGCTCACAGGCAGAGTCCACCGGCGAGGAGACACGCTGAGCATACAAGTGGATTTGATTGACGCGACGAACGTGGCGCAGATGTGGGGCAAGCACTACGACCGCAGGGTTTCAGACATTCTTCTCGTGCAGGAAGACATTTCGAGGGACATTTTCGAGAACCTCCGTCTCAAGCTAAGCGTGGAGGAGCAGAACCAACTCGAGGCGTTCAGCCTGTATTTGAAGGGGCGCAACTCCTGGAACAAGCGGACCGAAGACGGCTTGCTGCAAGGGATCGAGTATTTCCGAAAGGCGATCGAAGTAGACCAGAGTTATGCGCCGGCTTATGCGGGTCTGGCGGACTGCTACAACATGCTTGTGGTGTACGGCTTAAGCCAGCCGAAGGACGCGTTCCCAAGAGCAAAGGAAGCCGCGACCAAGGCATTGAGCATTGACGGCACGCTCGCCGAGGCACACACCTCGCTGGCATTCATCAAACACCGGTGGGATTGGGGCCGGGAAGAAGCTGAGAAGGAGTTCCAGCTCGCGATCAAGTACAAACCCACATATGCGCCGGCTCATCAGTGGTACAGCTCGTACCTGGTCGCTATGGGAAGATTCGACGAAGCGATCGGCGAAGCCAAACGGGCTCAGGAACTCGAACCCCTTTCATTCATCGGCAATTCGCATCTGGGTTGGATCCTTTATCTCGCAGGCCGCTACGACGAAGCGATCGCGCATTGCAAGAGGCTGCTCGATGTTGATCCGAACTTCTTTCCCGCTCGCAGGTATCTGGGCCTGGTCTACGAACAGAAGGGCATGTACAGGGAAGCCATCGACCAGTTCCAGCAAGGCGTCAAGCTGTCGGGCAATCCTTTGATGCTGTCGCTGCTGGGTCACGCGTACGCGGCTTCGGGCAAAAAGAGCGAGGCGAAGCGTATACTCGCCGACCTGGACAAGGAGAAGCAGCGCTACGTTTCGCCGTACACCATCGCGACAATCTACGCGGGCCTTGGAGACAAAGATCAGGCTTTCAAATGGCTTGAGAAGGCATTTGATGAGCGCGACATCTGGTTGATGAACATGAGAGTTGACCCTGTGCTGAACCCCATTCGGTCTGACCAGAGATTCACAAACCTCCTTCAGCGCATTGGGCTCACGCCATAAGTGACGTGAGCCGTTCATCAGAGAGGAAGCGAGAGAGAGAATTCCGCTTCAAATCAGCCTATTCGCTCGACGCGAGTCCTCAACAAACCGCTCTTATCGGTCGTGCCCTTCGTCATCGTCGTGTTGGCCTTGATGCTCAAATGTAAGCACTGGAAAACGGCTCGGCACTGATCTTGGAATTAGCTTGAGCAAGTTCTGCGGCTTCGCCCGACGATCCAATAGTCCGTCACGAACGAAATCCACAAGCTGCCGAAATTCATCACCCGTCAGGCTAATTGGTGCTGCAAGAACGGGATCTATGAGCGCCAACACCGGCTCGATTGGTCCCATGGGCCCGGCAAGGTCAGCATCGACGCCGGCGGCGCCGGGACTGTAGGTGCGTGCCGACGTAAACACGTCAAGATGATGCCGCACCGCATCCTCAAGCCTCGTGAATGCTCCATTGTGAAAGAAGGCCGGCTGCAGAGATACGTTGCGGATCGGCGAGGTTCGAAACTTATAGCGGTCATTCGAATCCCCAGTGATTTGCTCCAATCCGAAATCTTCGTTGTGTCCGGTGCCATCGAACGGCACATTACCGATTAACGGAGCAATCTGCGGGACGCCTATGACGTGCTGTGAGAAGTCGCTAAACATCTCGTTGGATTCACCCGAGACTTTGTGACACTCCACACATCGAGCGGCGCCGAAGAAGAGCAGCGCCCCTCTCTTCTGATCGTCAGTCAGCGCATTCTTCTGTCCTCGCGCAAACTTGTCGACTGGAGCGTCCGCGAAAACCAGAGTGAACTCGAACTCTGCAATGGCCAGGCCGAACATATCGAAGGTGATGGGTCCGCCTGCCCGGACTGAAGGAAAAATCTTGCCGAAGCGTTTTCTGTACTCCGCGACGTTGTTAATACGTCTCAAAACCTCGGCGCGAATGGCGAAATTGTCGCCGGGGAAACTGAAGCCCGCTGCCTCAACGCGTTCCGTAGGCGGAATAAAAGCCTGGGCTACAAGCAGGTGTGGCAGATAGGAAAGGGTCAGGCCCTCAGGCGGCGGAAAAGAGAACCCGGCGCTGTTATCAAACGGATTGTTCGACAGAGAAGCAAAGCGCGAGTTCCACATCAAGTTTGGGAAGAAGGCTGTATTGGCAGCCATCGGTGTGCGGCGCTGATTGCGCGGGCCAGCGCGATGCGGTCCCACAATGCCATTGTTATCGACGCCGATCGCGATGGACTGCGTGTCGCCGAAGCCGTTCGTCGGCGAGTGACAGCCTGAACAATTATTGTCGTCGTTCAACCCGCCAACGGTGTCAAAGAAAAGCAGCCTCCCAAGATCAGCGAGTTGGTTGTCTATTCGATGACCGATTCGTTGCTCGAGCGTGGACTCGATCCTGCCCGTGAAGCTGTGTTGTGCGAGCGCTGACTCCAACTGTCTGTCCAATGTTGCGTTGTTATCAGCCGAGGTTGGCGAGTTTAGCGTAAGCAGCGCGAATCCGACGACAGCCATCAAAAGCGCGGAAAGTTTTACTGGGCGCATCTTCATTATGATACCTCCTCCAAGAAAATTTTTACTGGCTCATGCTTATTTAGATACCTCCTGCAAGACTAAAATACATCCTGCAAGAAAAAGTCTTACTGGGCGCATCCTCATTACGGAACTCCCTGACGATACCTCCTGCAAGAAAGGTCCCCCGGCATCGCTCCGTCGCCGGCTCCGGCGCGACTGCTCGGGGTTCTTAGCGAGCTATGGCAAATTGGGGTTATCGCAGTCTTGACCGGGATAAGAGCGGCCAGGCAATTGACGCGAAAGCCGGCGGAATAGTTGACGGGCTCAGATCGTCTCAATCAACCGCGTGAGCAGCGCGGCCCGGCAGGGAATGTCGCTGATGAGAATGTGCTCGTGCTCGGCGTGAGCGCCCGCGCCGTCAACGCCCAGGCCATCGAGCACCGGCACGCCCAGCGCCGCAATGAAGTTGCCATCCGAGCCGCCGCCCACCGAGCCTTCTTTCAGTTCAAAGCCGATCTCCGAAGCTAATTGCTTTGCGTGCTCGAACAGCGCGCCGGTTTCCGGCGTGCGAACCAGCGGCGGGCGGTTTATCCCGCCAAGCATCTCAATGCGAGCGCCATCGATTACCGGCTGCAGATGTGACATCGCTTCCGTTATGCGCTCGCCCTCATCGACAGTTCGAAATCGCATATCTACAAAAGCATGGGCCTCGGCTGCAATCACGTTTGAAAGCACGCCGCCGCCCACAACGCCTACGTTGACCGTAGTGCCTCGCTCGTAATCGTTCAGCTTGTTGATAGCAAGAATCTGATGAGCCATCTCGGTTATTGCGCTGATTCCCGCCCGCGGATCGTTGCCCGCGTGAGCCGGCCGCCCACGAATTATCAACTCGAACTCGCCCACTCCTTTTCGTCCGGTCTTGATCGTTCCGCCCGGTATTGGTGGTTCAAGCACAAGCGCAGCGTGAGAGCGGCGGCCCTCTTCTTCGATGATGTCGCGCGAAAAGTGACTGCCGGTTTCCTCGTCACAAGTCATCAAGAGAGTTGTACGTCGCTTAGTCGTTCGGCCCATTTCTTTGATAGCGCGAATAGCGAATGCTGCAAGCATCACCCCGGATTTCATATCGAAGATGCCCGGCCCAAATGCACGGTCGCCTTCAACCCGGAAAGGCCGCGCCGCTAACGTGCCGATGGGCCACACTGTGTCGAGGTGCCCGACGACCAGTAGCTGCCCATCGTCTCGCGATTCGTCGCTCGCGTGATTGAAGCGCGCCCGGAGCGTTGAGCCGTAACGCGGGTCGTTGAACAACTCGACTGACGCGCCCGTCGATGCCAGACTCTCGCCAAGCTTCTCCGCTATGTGCCTTGTCGCATCAGCCTCGCGAGACATTGACTCTTGTTCCACGAGCCAGCGGGTGAACTCGAGCATCTCCGCGCCGTGGGCTTCGAAGTAAGACAACACCATTGAGCCGCCATCATCGGTTCTCATCAGATCAATTTCTATCAGAGGGAGAAGCGGCGCGCCAGCGAACGGAACGCTGACATACCGAATGCGACGGATGTTCACGGATCGAATCCGCGTCCATCCGTCTGATCCGCGTTATCAGCGTTCTATTAGCGCTGTAACAAGCCGTCGATTATCGAAGCGAGGTCGTTGATGAAGTCAGAATTCGGATTGATTCCGCCGCGTGGTTCACCAAAGGGATTACCCTGCCGGTCA
>JBGQGO010000421.1:0-5389 GCA_041497455.1 Blastocatellia bacterium
CTATCGCATGCGTGGCGGCGCTTTTGTTTGCGTGTACAAGACTCTACCAAGAGACCTGGTTCTGCCGCCGCTCACTCTAAATACGCAAAAGCGCCGCCACCCATGCGATAGTCGTTGAACGCGGAACAGGCGGCGCAGTCCAAATAGGTGCCACCCCCGCTACATTCCCGCGTGCCAGCATCGTCAGCAGTCCAAATAGGCCGCCGCAGTCCAAAGTGCGCGCTGACCGTGCCGCCGTTGAAGGCCGATAATGCAGGTGCTATGATCCACTGCGAGGTTGTAAGCGCAATGCGTCTCCTGGTTTTCTTAGCCTCCATTATCCTGCTTCTTCTTCCTTTGCGAGTTGTCTCAGGGCAATCGGCTCGGGCTACTTCAGACGGCGGCAAACACAGCGCGGCAGCGGCGTTTGATCAAGGACAAAACGCACAGCAGCGCGGCGACCTCAACTCCGCAGTGAAGTTTTACACGACGGCGATCGCGGCTGACGCATCGCTGTTCCAGGCCTACTACCAGCGCGCGACCGCGTTGCTCGGGCTCGGCCGCGAAGCCGAAGCGCAGGCCGACCTGAAAAAGGTCACCGAGCTCGAGCCGAACTTCGCGCGCGCCCATCGCGGGCTGGGACAGATGTTTCTCGATCGAGGCCAAATCGAAGACGCCAAGCGCGAGCTTGCGCGCGCAATCGAGTTGGACCCGAAGCTGACCGGCGTTCGCATTTATTACGCGAGCGCGCTTCTAAGATCGGGCGAGCCGCAGCGCGCGATCGAGCACTTGCGTTTCGCCATCGAACAACGCGAAGAGGTTACGCTGGCATACGCGCTGGCCGGAGTTGCGGAGGAGCGGCTCGGCAAGTTGGCCGAAGCGTTTGCAGATTACTCGCGCGGCATCGAGCTGGAAGCAAACAACGCCACAGCTCATGAGGGCCGGGCCCGCCTGTTCGAAACCCGCGGCGAAATCGCAAAGGCAATCGAGGACTACTCGGCGGCATATCGCGCTCAGCCTTCACGCGAGCTTGCGGTCAAGCTCGCCGAGCTACACACTCGCGCGGGCCAGTCGCAGGCGGCCATTCAGCTTTATCGGAGACTGCTCTTAGAGAAACCTGACGACTTCGCGATTCGCGTGGAGATGGCGTGCTTGATGGCTGAGAACGGCCAGGGCGAAGAAGCTGAGAAAGAAATCACTCGGGTCATTGCGGCGAAGCCAACGGACGGCAAATTGTTAGCGAGAGCCGGCGACTTCTTCTTCAAGGAGAAGCCTGCACAGGCGGCTGACTATTACAGGCGATCAATCGAGGCGGACCCAAGAGACAATCGCGTGCGGGCTCAGTTGGGCGCCTCGCTTGTGCGGTCGATGCAGATCGAAGCGGCGTTGCCGGTGCTCACGGATGCGATCTCGCGCGAACCGGATAACTATGGCGCCCACGCCAGCCTGGCGACGGCGCTGTTCAAGCTAAAGCAGTATCCGGAGGCCGCGCGTGAATTCATCTGGATCATCCGCGTTCGCCCTGAGGTTCCGGCGAGCTACTTCTTTCTCGCCGCCTCGATGGACCACCTGGGCGATTGCGAACAGGCTTACAAGGCTTACCAGGAATTCGTGCGAAGGGCTGACCCGGCTTCAAACAAGGAGAAAGTCGAAGAAGCGATCGCGAGATCGGGTCAACTGCAGAGGCTGATCAAAGAGCACAAATGCAATTCACCGGTCAAGAAGAAGAGGAAATGAAACACGCGCCACATTGCCAAAGCCGAGTGAGCAGCTTTACCGCTGACTTGGTGCGCTGTCTGGCCGTGGCTATTTGTGCATTCTTCATCATAACCGCGAACTCCCACGCTCGCGGAGCCCAACTCCCCGAGCCCCCGTTGCCCGTCGATCCAAGACCGCTAACGCAACTCATCTCGGACGCCGAGAAGGCGTTGCTCGCCGAGTCTAACAATCCCAAGAAGCTGGTCGAAGCGTATCTCAAGATCTCGGACACGCATCTTCAAGCGGCTTTCGACCTGATCCGAGTTAACAACCACGGAGCGGCGGAGCGCGAGCTGGACGTCTATAACAAGGCGGTGGCGGCGGCAGGGAAGGAAGCGTTTGCGCTCCAGGACGGCAAGCGGAGCCTATCGAAGAGAATCGAGCAGGTTCTGTACAAACAAATCAAAACGCTCGAGACAATCGAACGCCTGTTCCCGAGCGAACGAGAGGTGTTCGCTGAGGCGGCGTTGAAACACTCGAAGCAGCTTCGCGTGCATGCGTTGAATGAGGCGTTCGCCTCCGGGGAAGTGCTGAAGGATCCCGAAGGGGAGAAGAAACCGAAGAGTGAACCACCTGTCAACGAAGGCCCGCCGATAGACCCAACCCTTCCACCGCCGCTGGCACGCGTGGCATCACTTCAAAAGGCGGTGAGTTGGCGCCGACCCTCGGCGTTCTTGGGTTTATCGAGCGGTGTGCTTCCTGATTCCAGTGCCCCGGTCCTTCCAGCCGCTCGCTTCGATTCAAGGCGCGTGTCAAGGCAGATGCCGGGCGACTACTTGACCGAAGAGGAAGACGAGCACGTGCGGGAGGCGCAGGCGGCAGACGCGCGCGCTAAGGTCTTCATGAAGATTGCGGATCGAAGACTCAAAGCGATCGTCGGACCCGCGGCTTTGCCCGCCGACAAAAAGGACCAGAAGAAAGTCGAAGAGGAAGAGCGCGAGTGGGGCGCATTGCCAAAGGTGAGCAGGGTGGAATTGCTTCGGCACTACGCGCGCGCGATATCGGAATGCATGGCGAAGCTCGAAGACGCTTACGAACGCAACCCGAAGAGTTCAGCTCTGCCAAAGGCGTTATCGGTTCTGCGCGACGCGACAGATAAGCACTTGCAGACGTTGCGCGCGCTAAAGGCGGAGATGAAGACTGAGAGCGAGACAGCCGCGATTAGCGGAGCGATCTACGAAGCAGAGACCGCCAACAAGGGCGCTCGCGATGGTTTGAAGTGAAGAAGCTGGAGGAGCGGAGTTCTTTCGGAGGTAGCAAATTACATTCTTTCTGCGGAGGTTAGTTATGGGTTGAACCCGCCTAAAGACCTGACGGATAGGCGTAGTGCTCGGGAATCTGGAATCGCTCACCTCGAATCAGGCCGCTAACGCGCGCGCCAGTATCCATCGGAAATGACTGCAAGTGTTTCATCTGCTCTTCAATCGAGTCGAACGAGACGAACTCGCACTTTGGAATTAGAGCCTGAAATGATGGACGAAGTAGCTGATTGTACACCCGCTCCCGCCTCGATTGATTTGCCACGATGTAAAGATCGATTTTGTTGTTTGGTTGGGAGAGGACAAGATCGTTGAGTCTCAGCAGCCCGCTGTAGATCGATGTGGTTGACTCAACCTCGAAGGCTTTTCGAATTACATTCTTGTTCAGCCAAAGCACATCGATGTTATGAACTATGCGTCGCGTGTTTTCATCGAACCCAAAGTTTGGCAGCCTGTTGAGAGTGCTATTCGCGAATGGCTGGCGCTGGTACGACGAGCTCCTGTCGTTCGGCGGCACCCAAACCGAACACCCTTCAGCTCGTCCAAGCTGAATCAGACCCCATTGAATCTTCACGTGTAGACGGTCGTGATGCTCCATGGTCGGGGCGTCCTCGGTCGGCGCGGCTTCCAGCGAACGTGGTTGCTTTGGGAAGGCATTAAGGAATTCGGTGACATTGAGCTTCGGGTGCTTCGTAGTCTGCAGAATATATGACCCGTCCTCACAGAAAACATCAATCTTGCGAGTTGACACGCCTTGCATGACTTCAATAACAAGTCGGCGAGGTAGAACAAGAGTGTTCTCCGCATTGCCGCAAACAAGCAGAACGAAATCACCGAGCTTCGTTTCTGGGTATGAGCAAGTCGGATCCGCAACTTCTCTGGACAGCCCGAAGAAGTACTTGTGTCCCCCGAGAAGTTTCGAATAATTAATCGAACAGACGAGCGACGAGCCAAATTTCAGTATCCTGCTTCGGCCAAACGGTTCAGCCTTGCCGTACCGACTCGAGAGCAATGCGACGAGATCTTCAACTACCAGCGGTGCGTTCATTCGAAATCCGGGTCGAGTTCAAACTCAATCTGTTCGCCACATTCGGGGCACTCGTAAAAATCTGTTTCAGCAGCAAGCAGGTGCAAATAGTTTAACTGCCCGTCCACCATATGGGTTTCGTAGGCCATTATTTCGACGAAACGATCCTTATTGCCGCACGCCGGACATTGTAGCCCCTCGAAGTTGTCAGTGCGGACTGGCGAGTTCTGCTGTGACATAGTATGACCTCACGGTACCATCACTTACCGCCATTCGTCAGGACCAGATGCTCCTAGCAGAACCAACCTGTACAATCATGCGCTGCTCGATCTTCGGGAGAAAGTTTATTCGACTCCCGGTTTCGCCTTGTTGCGGTGCTGCTTGGCACGGGCCTGGAAGTTGTGGTCATAGTGTTTAGTAACTTCGTGTCGTAGTCGTTCGAGTGGCCCCAGGCGCCGAGACCGGATTGTACAGAGGAATTGACAAGTTCGCAAAGAGCGCCGATGTCACGAAATTTGACAAAGGCTGGCCGGGGCCATAGAATCGCGGCGCGCGGTCGGAAGAATTTATGGGCGGATTGCAACGCACACGGATGCATACGATGATTCGCAGTCTCGGTAGGGTGGTGGTTGTCTCAACCCTCATTCTAGCTTTGGCGGCCATTGCGTCGGCCCAGCAGCGGCCGTTGGTTACGGAAGATGTCGATATCATCAAGCCTGGCCTCATTCGAATCGAATCAGGTTTTGAGTTTCTTCAGAACCAGAGGTTCCCCCTCTCGGGTCTTCGCGGCGACGTGACCAAGCTTGCTGACACACGGCTGAGCTTCGGACTCGCGTCTAACGTCGAGTTACAGATCGAGTGGACCTTTCAGCACTTTCTTTCAATCACGAGCCGTGGTCCTTCGGCGATTCCGCTCAAGCTTGGAGCCAACGAATCGGACACTAACGACGTTGGCGATGTCAGGCTCTGGATGAAGATCAAGCTCCGAAACGAGTCGCGTGCCGCGCCCGCCGTCGGGTTCCGTTTCGGGGTCGAATTGCCCAATTCTGATCAGGCCAAGGGGATCGGCACGAACACGACCAACTTCTACGGGATGATCACCGCCGGGAAACGGTTCGGCGATAAGCTGAACGTGTTTGGCAATATAGGGCTTGGAATACTGACAGCGCCTCTCGAAGCCACGTCGCAAAACGACGTGCTGTTGTACGGGCTGGCGGGCGTCTACGCCGCTTCGGAGCGAGTCAACATCGTCGGCGAAGTGAACGGCTTTCACTCGACAAGGAAGCACGCGCCGCTCGGCACCGAAGACTTTTCTGAAGGGCGATTGGGTGCGCAGATTCGCGCTCTCGGTGTGCGCTGGTATGCA
>JBGQGO010000422.1:0-5373 GCA_041497455.1 Blastocatellia bacterium
CCTTTTCTCGGCCTAGCTTTGGCAGGCTAATCTCGCGTCCCTTTTCTCTCGCGTTGGTCAGAATAACCTGCTCACGCCGAAGCATCGCTTCAAGCGCAGCACGGTCGGCAGCAACTCGCTCACCGACAACAATCTCGTTCACTCGATTGCGGCCCTTAAAAACATAAGTCGGCATCTCTGTCTCCAATCTTCCAGTCTTCAACTTTCAAGGCTAGGGGCATGCAGGCGCATCAACAATTCCCTGTCGCGTTTGCCATATTCGATTAGGCGCAACGTTATCTCCCGACCCTGCCGAGTGGCGCCTGAGGCTTCGCTCCTTGCGCAGGATAACCAGGCGCGCGAGGCTGCGGCGTTTGAAGCGCAGCCGCTCCGCGATTGATCAGATCCTGAAGCTCGTCCGCATTCGATGAACGAGCCGTCGCCATTTCCAGAGTGATTTGCTTCTTGAAGTAGAGGCTCGCCAACGACTGATTGAACGTTTGCATCCCGAACTTGTCCTGACCGGTTTGCATCATCCCATAGACCTGATGAATCTTGTCTTCCCTAATCAAGTTCCGGATAGCGGAATTCGGCACCAGCACTTCCATCGCCATCGCTCGGCCCTGACCATTTGCCTTTGGAAGCAGTGCTTGCGTCACAATCCCCTCAAGCACCATCGAGAGCTGGGTGCGAATCTGCGCTTGCTGGCCAGACGGAAAGATATCGATGATGCGGTTGATCGAAGACGCTGCCGAGTTGGTGTGCAGAGTAGCGAACGTCAGGTGACCGGTCTCGGCAATCCTGAGCGCCGTTTCAGTCGTCTCGAGGTCGCGCATCTCACCGATCAGCACCACGTCCGGATCCTGGCGGAGGGCGGCCCGTAATGCGTTCGCGAAGTTGTGGGTGTCGGAGTGCACTTCCCGCTGATTGACTATGCAACCCTTGTGACCATGCAGGTATTCGATTGGGTCCTCGACGGTGATGATGTGCTCGTGGCGATCCCGGTTGACCTTGTCTACCATGGCTGCAAGAGTCGTGGACTTACCAGAACCCGTAGGTCCGGTAACAAGGATCAAGCCGCGCGGCTTTTCGCAGAGCTTAGAGATTACAGCGGGAAGACCAAGCTCCTCGAATGATCTGATTTCGTATGGAATAGATCGAAAGACCGCCCCGACTGCTCCTCGCTGGTTGAATATGTTGGCGCGGAACCTCGAGAGTCCCTTTATTCCGAAAGAGAAGTCCAGCTCGAGCGTCTCCTCAAATCGGTGCTTTTGTGCATCGGTCAGTACCGAATACGCAAGCTGCTTAGTCTCGGCCGGCGAAAGCTCCGAATACTCGAGCGGCCTTAGTACTCCGTGCACACGCACCATCGGAGCAGAGTTCGTCGTTATGTGCAGATCCGACCCTCCATGCTCGATCATTTTTCGTAGCAACTCGCTCAACGCAATCTCCGGCATAACTCCTCCAGGTCCTATTTCACAGTCTCTCTCACAACCTCTTCGAGGCTAGTCATTCCCTGCCTTATCTTCTCCAGGCCACTATGCCTCAGCGTAAGCATTCCGTCTTCTATTGCCTTTCGGCGCAACTCAAGCCCCGACGCGCCGACCAGAATCAACTCGCGAAGCTCCTCCGTTATCTCCATAACCTCATACAGACCTACCCGGCCTTTGTACCCAGTGCCGTTACAATTGCTGCAGCCCGCTCCCTTGAAAGTCTTTATCTCCTTCACCTCGCTAGCGGGAAACCCGACGTCGATGAGAGCCTCATCCAAGCTCTTCACCTCCGTCTTGCACTCTTTGCAGATGCGCCGCACCAACCGCTGGGCTTGGATGAGATTCACGGAAGTGGCAACAAGAAACGGCTCGATACCCATATTCATCAAGCGGCTAATCGTCGACGGCGCGTCATTCGTGTGCAGGGTCGACAGCACAAGGTGGCCGGTCAGCGCAGCCTTAACCGCGATCTCTGCGGTCTCAAAGTCGCGGATCTCTCCCACCAGGATAATGTTCGGGTCCTGTCGAAGGAAAGATCTGAGCGCGGCGGCAAAGTTCAGCCCGATCGATTCCTTCATCTGCACCTGGTTGATGCCCGGTAGATTGAACTCAACCGGGTCTTCGGCAGTTATTATGTTCGTTTCAGGCACGTTCAAGCTCTGAAGCGCTGAGTAGAGCGTCGAAGTTTTTCCAGATCCCGTCGGCCCGGTCACTAGCACCATTCCATAAGGCCTGGATATGTTCCGTTTGAATTTCTCTAGACTCTCAGGCTCAAACCCGAGCTGCGTCATGTCGAGCCGCAAGTTCTCCTTGTCGAGCAAACGCAGCACCATTTTCTCACCGAAGATCGTGGGCAACGTCGACACACGGAAATCGAGCTCACGCGAACGGTTTTCAAGCCGCACTCGAATCTTAATCCGCCCGTCCTGCGGCAATCTCTTCTCAGCGATGTCAAGCCTGGCCATGATCTTCAGTCTTGACGTAAGCGCATCGCGCATCTTCATCGGCGGCGTCATTATGTTGTAGAGCACACCGTCCATGCGGAACCGCACGCGAAACTCTTTTTCGTACGGCTCGATGTGAATATCCGAAGCTCCGCGCCGGAGCGCGTCGACAAGAATCACGTTCACCAGTTTTACGACCGGTGCGTCTTCAGACATCTTCTCGAGGTTCTCTAGGTCTATCTCCTCTTCGACGCTCTCAACCTCGAGCTGATCCACGTCGTCGCCGAAGTCGGGCAGGCTCGTTGTCTCTGCGACAAGGTCCTCCATGACCTTGGCGAGTTCCATCTCGCGCGAGCTCCCATAGTATTTCCTCACCGCTGCGTTTAGCGCGGTCTCGCTCACGACCACCGGTTCCACCGATAGGCCCGTCATGAACTTAATGTCGTCAACAGCAAACACGTTGGTGGGATCGACCATCGCAAGCGTCAGCGTCGCCCCCACTCGCGACAACGGCAAAACGGAGTATCGTTCGGATGTTTCTTGCGGAACTAACGCAACCGCGGCGGGATCCACTTCAAAGAGATCGAGATTAACCGAGGGAACGCCGTACTGCCGGCTGAGCACGGCCGTCACTTCCTCATCGGATAGCATGCAGAGCTTCACCAGCGTTGACGCTAAACGCCCCCCGTTGACTCTCTGATAGTCGAGCGCTTCCTTGAGCTGCTGAGGAGTTATGAGGTTGTCTTTAAGAAGCGATTCGCCCAGTTTCGCCGACATAGTTACAAGCACTTCTGCTCCCACTCTTCGCTGAGCCATCTCTTATTGAGGGGCCACGCTCAAGCCACTCGCCCTCCAGAAGCAACCAGACATGGGGCCAAACAGTATAAAACGCGAGAACTCCAAGCTGCCTTTGGGGGTGAAGAAAAGAACTAGTCTGAGAGAAGACCACTCGGGAAGCAACAATACACCGGGCTTTTTTGGAAGGGGCAGCGTGCAGCGTGGTCCGACGATCCAGGAACTTGCTGCGGGAACCGATAACCTCACGAACGCTGACCTTTTAACATCGGCGGAAATTGAAGTCAATAATAATCACGGGCCGGTCATGCCTTTGACCATCAGAATGGCCATCGCCGCCCGCCGGCTCTCGTCTGACTCAGCGAGAGCCGCACAAACGCTCTCTCGACAATCGCTTCAAACTTGCTTTACCCCGGTATGCGCCAACTATAGCCTGTGCGCGAGCCGGACCAGCATATAGGCAAGTGCTGCAATAAGAGCGGACATCGGGATCGTCAGAATCCAGGCCCACACTACTCTGCGAGCTATGCCCCACCTCACCGCTGACAGCCTGCGTGTCGCTCCGACGCCAATGATGCCTCCGGTTATCGTGTGCGTCGTACTGACCGGGATTCCCCCGTAGGTTGACATGAAGATGGCCGCCGCACCGGCGGTTTCCGCGGCAAAGCCGCCTACAGGTCTCAGTTTTGTTATGCGCGAACCCATTGTATGCACGATTCGCCAACCGCCCGTTAGAGTGCCAAGCCCTATCGCCGCGTGACACGAGAGAACGACCCACAACGGAATCTCGTGCGATGCGTTCACGTTGACGCTGGAGGCTACCAACGCGGCGGCAATTATGCCCATTGTCTTCTGGGCATCATTCCCGCCATGTCCAAGACTGAACATCGCGGCGGACACAATCTGTAACTTGCGGAACAGTCTGTCAACGCGGTCGGGGCTGCGCCGCCGAAAGATCCAGAATATTGCAAGCATCAACGAGAATCCGAGCACCAAGCCGACTAGCGGCGATATGACAATGAATGAGAGGGTTTTGATCCACCCTGAAGCGACGAACACCCCGGAGACTCCACCGTGCGCCGCTAGCGCAGCACCCGCGTATCCTCCTACAAGAGCATGCGATGAGCTTGACGGCAGGCCGTAATACCACGTGATCAGGTTCCAAACAATCGCGCCTATGACTCCGCACAAAAGCACCCACAGCCGCCATTCTTCATCGATGACCTTGATATTGATCATGTCGCCCGCGACGGTCTTGGCGACTCGAGTGCCAAAGACGGCAAAGGCGATGAAATTGAAGAATGCGGCCCAAACAACCGCCACGCCGGGCGAGAGGACTCGCGTCGACACAACTGTGGCTATCGAGTTCGCTGCGTCATGAAACCCGTTGATGTAATCGAAAACAAGGGCAATCGCGATGAACAACACGACAAACGCCATTAGCGTTGTCATTCGGGTTGACCTCCGCTACAGAAACCGCGGACTGCGAAATGCGGGTTGTTGATTCTGGAACTCGTCTTCTGCGCGCCTGAGCCGGCACGCCACCAGTTTATTTGTTCTTGACCACCACGGCCTCGAGCGCTTCAGCAACATCCTTGCAGCGGTCAATAGAGTTCTCCAATTCCTCGTAGATCGACATCCATTTGATTACTTCAATCGGGTCCTTTTCTTCTTTGAACAGACGCCGAATCGCGTCGCTGTACAGAGCATCGGCGCGTTTCTCCAACTGTTTTATGGCGGCTATGTGTTCGCCCAATCCCTGGTGGCGCTCAAGCAGGGCAAACGCGCCTTCGATCTCGACCGTGGCCCTGCCAAGAAGGCTGGCGATCTCCGCGCCGTCGGGCCGCGGCGTCGTCACGCTGTAGATGTCCAGCCTGCGCGCCAGGTCATTTATCATGTCGATGACGTCGTCCAGTTCGGTCACCAGCAGGTAGATGTCTTCCCGATCAATCGGGGTGATGAAACTTGAATTGAGCTTTTGAGTGATCTTCGCCGCCAAATCATCGCAGGACACTTCGATACCTTTGATCTGTTCGGCGTATTGCGCGTGATTCTGATAGTCCTCGAAAATGCGCACGAAAAGCTCGCCGCCATGTTTAACCTGAGCGGCAAGCTGATTGAGCATGCCAAAGTACTTTTCTTCCCTGGGAAGTAGACGCACG
>JBGQGO010000423.1:0-5373 GCA_041497455.1 Blastocatellia bacterium
AATGGAAAATGACTCCTCCTTGCGCCATAGTTGATTGGCTTGCTACTTTCACAGCGGGCGGAGGCGCAGGGGGCCTGGTGGTTCTCGCGGGCTTCAAACCCGTTGCGGGTCGCCGAGAGGCGGCCTGGGTTGGGTTCGATTCCCACACGCCTCCGCCAGAAACGTAAGAAGAAGGCAGTAGGCAGAAGGCAGTAGGCAGTAGGCCGTGACAATTCAGGCCTTGTGCTTACGTGTTCGATCCGCACCGAAGCGAAGGGACTATGGCCAAGACAAAGATAGCTTGTGTTCAGATGGATGTTGCGATCGGCGACGTCGAAGCTAATCGGCGCAAGATCGTTGAGCGAATGCGGACCGCTGCCGAGAAGGGCGCCGAGCTGGTGATCTTCCCCGAATGCGCGCTGACTGGTTACTGCTTTGACTCGCTCGAAGAAGCCGCGCCGTTCGCCGAACCCATCGACGGGCCGTCAGCGGAAGCAATCGCGGAAACCTGTCGCGAGACCGGCGCGCACGCCGTTGCCGGCTTTATCGAGAAGGACGGCTCGAACTGCTACAACGCGGCGATGCTTGCCGGTCCTAACGGCATCATCGGCTCGTATCGGAAAGTGCATCTGCCTTTTCTCGGCGTCGATCGATTCTTGACGCCGGGAGACAAGCCATTCCACGTCGTCGAGCTTCCGTTTGGCCGAATTGGAATCAACATCTGCTACGACGCAAGCTTTCCCGAAGCCGCTCGCGCGCTGAAACTCCTGGGAGCCGAGTTGATCATCCTCCCGACCAACTGGCCGACCGGCGCCTGGCGCACCGCCGAGTTCATCATCAACGCGCGAGCTTGCGAGAATCACCTGAACTTCGCGGCAGTGAACCGTTGCGGCGTCGAGCGCGGATGGGAGTTCATCGGCAGAAGCAAAGTTGTGGACTACAACGGCGACATGCTCGGGGAGGCTTCGCGTGAAGGCGAAGAGATGCTGGTTATCGAGGTTGATCTTCAGGAAGCGAACAAGAACAAGATAGTGAACGTCGCGGGCTCTTATGAGATAGACAGGCTTGCCGACAGGAGGCCCGAGTTCTACGAGATCATCACCGCATCGACGAAGTCCCGGTCTGGCGTAGCATAGACTTCAGTCTGTGCAGTTCGCTCATAAGTCGCCATTCTCGCACACGGAACACAGACTGAAGTCTATGCTACGGCTTCGGGCGAAGCGCTGACAGGTTCCCTGAAACTATCTCCAGCAGCATCTGCGTGAACGCTGATCGGGGTAGCACGTAATCGCAACCAGCAGCCTGAGCCGCACGGATAAGATCGGTCTGAACGTGCGATACAAAGCTAACAATCGGTACTGCACTCAGCTCCGCGCTCGATTTGAAGAACCCAATCGTCTCCAGCGGATCCAGCCGATCAGAGTTGAGATCGATGATCACCAGCGAGGGCGGATTCGCGACGAGCCCGTCGAGTTGCTCGCGCGATTTGACTCGCTCAATTTGACGCCCGCACTCCGCCGCCGCGGCGTTGATCTTCGCAGTGAAGAACATGTCGTCGACAAGTATCGCTACTCTAGCTGTCCCTTCTGTCATGGACCACATTCTAGCTGAATAGACCACGGATGACACTGATTCGTCAGTAGTCAGTAGTCCGTGGTCCGTGGTCCGTAGTCAGTGACCGTATTCAAGCTACGGACTACGGACTACGGACTACGGTCCTTGATAGAATCGCAAGCCTGACGGTATCATGCCGAACTCGATTTACACTTCGTAACTAATGGGAGGACTCTGATGAAATTCAAAGCAGCATTTGTTCTTTTGGTTGTTCTGGTCTCGGCAGTACACGTATTGGCGGCCGATCCGAAGCTCGAGGGCGCGTACAGATTCGTTGGCCTGAAGTTTCAGGGAGGCGGTCAGACTGACGCTGAAGCAAAAGGGATGATAGTTGTTCACGGCAAGTACATGGCGTTCGTTAAGGCCGGCGTCGGACGAAAAACCTGGGAGCAGAGCGAACCTGAGGACGAGCGCGCTAAGAAGATCGTCGCCGCGTATCAGGGTCTTGCTGCGACCTGCGGCACGTTCGAGGTGCAGGGCAACATCATCAGCCTCCAACAGCTCGCGCAGGCAAGCCCCGGGTCGATGGGCACCACAACCAAGTGGGAGTACAAGCTCGAGGGCAAAACGCTCACGCTAAAGCCGGTCGCGAATCCCGGTGTCGAGTTTAGCTTCGAGCGGCTGCCTTAACACACCCGACCAGTTCCAGTTTGTAGTTCGGCCGTCGGGCGGAACGCAGCAGCCCATTTTCTATTTTCCATTTGATATTTGATATTTGCTATTGACTGAATTGACTGATTCTCTTCAATAACAAATAAGAAATCGCAAATAGAAAATAGAAAATGGGTCGGCCGAACTACGAACATTCTTCATCGGAGGACTGCTGTGAGAATCACCCGTATTCTTCTTGTCGTTAGTTTGATCGCCGCCTTGATGCCGGCACCGTTATCCGCGTTCACCAGACTGGAACGACCCGAAAGCATGCGGCAAGACGAAGCCAAGAAGCCTCAAGACAAGAGCGCCCAGGAGCCTGCCGCCAAGCCCAAAGAGGAACCCAAAAAGGATGAGCCGCGAAGGCCTCCTGATCCGATGTCGGCTCCGACTTTCGCTGGCTTGCGGCTTCGCTCGATCGGCCCTGCGTTCACTTCGGGCCGCGTGTGCAGCATCGCAGTCGATCCAACCGATCACAGCCGCTACCTCGCCGGCGCTGCGTCCGGCGGCGTGTGGAAGACGACCAACGCGGGGACGACCTGGGTTCCAGTCTTCGACAACGAAGGCTCGTATTCGATCGGCACGATTGTGCTTGATCCGAAGAACCCGCTCACCGTGTGGGTGGGAACCGGTGAGAACAACAGTCAGCGCAGCGTCTCTTATGGCGACGGCGTTTATCGTTCAGACGACGGCGGCAAGAGTTGGAAGAACGTCGGCTTGAAAGCTTCGGAGCGCATCGGGCGAATAGCTATCGATCCTCGTAACTCCGACGCCGTATACATTGCCGCGCAAGGCCCTCTCTGGGGACCGGGTGGTGATCGTGGGCTGTTCAAGACTACCGACAGCGGCAAGACCTGGAAGAACATTCTCTCGATCAGCGAGAACACCGGCGTGACCGACGTCGTGATCGATCCAAACAATCCAGACACGCTGTACGCAGCGTCGTATCAGCGCCGGCGGCACGTGTGGACCTTGATCAACGGCGGTCCCGAGAGCGCGATCTACAAATCGACGGACGCGGGCGCGACTTGGAACAAGCTTCGAACCGGGCTCCCCAACGTTGAGATGGGTCGTATCGGCCTTGCGATATCGCCGGTCGACACCGACGTCGTATACGCGACGATTGAAGCCGCCGATGGAAAAGGCGGCATCTTCCGCTCATCGGATCGCGGCGGCAGTTGGGAGCGACGCAATCCTTTTGACGCCGGCGCGATGTACTACGGTCAGATCACTGCAGACCCGAAAGAGGTGGATCGAATCTACGTGATGAACGTGTTCCTGATGGTCTCCGACGACGGCGGCCGCACGCTTCGAAGGCTGGGTGAGAAGTCGAAGCACGTCGACAATCACGTGATATGGATCGATCCCGATAACACCAGGCACTATCTGGTAGGGTGCGACGGCGGCGTCTATGAGAGTTACGATCGAGGCGCGAACTGGCAGTTCAAATCCAATATGCCGATCGGCCAGTTCTACGACGTGACTGTCGATAACTCGACTCCGTTCTACAACGTGTACGGCGGAATGCAGGACAACTACAGTGTGGGCGGGCCGTCGCGCACGCGCAGTGCCTCGGGGATCGTTAACTCTGACTGGTTCGTGACGCATGGGGGCGATGGCTTTCGGACCCAGGTCGATCCGGAGGACCCAAACACCATTTACGCGGAGCTGCAGTACGGCTCGATCGTGCGTGTCGACAAGCGCACCGGCGAACGCATGGGCATCCAACCCGGAGAGCGAAAGGGCGACCAGGGCCTCCGCTTCAACTGGGACTCACCGTTTATCATCAGCCCGCACTCACACACGCGGCTATACTTCGCAGCCGACAAGCTGTTCCGCAGCGATGACCGGGGAGACACCTGGAAGCTGATCAGCGGGGAGCTGTCGCGAGGGCTGGATCGAAACAAGCTCCCGGTAATGGGCAAAGTCTGGGGACCCGACGCCGTAGCAAAGCACACTTCGACCGATCCGTTCGGAAACTCGTCCGCACTTGCAGAGTCGCCGAAGAAAGAAGGACTGATTTACGTTGGGACCGACGACGGGTTGATTCAAGTCACCGAAGACGGTGGAAAGAACTGGCGCAAGATCGAGAGTTTCCCAGGCGTGCCGGATATGACCTACGTGAGCCGGATAGCTGCTTCGCAGCACGACGCCGACACGGTGTACGCGGCGTTCGAGAACCATAAGCGAAGCGACTTCGCGCCGTACTTGTTGAAGAGCACCGATCGCGGCAAGTCGTGGACTTCAATCAAGAGCAACCTTCCCGCCAACGGACCAGTGCTGGCAATCGCGGAAGATCACATCAATCCAAATCTCCTTTTCATCGGCACGGAGTTCGGGTTGTTCTTCACCATCGACGGCGGGCAGAAGTGGATTCAACTCAAAGGCGGGATGCCGATCATATCGGTTCGCGATCTCGCCATTCAAAAGCGCGAGAACGACCTCGTAGTCGGCACGTTCGGGCGCAGCATCTACATTCTAGACAACTACACGCCGCTTCGTATGCTCAAGCCCGAAATGCTGACTCAAGAAGCCACGCTGTTCCCAGTCAAAGACGCAATGATGTACATCCAGTCTCAGCCGCTTGGTGGGCGCGGAAAATCATTTCAGGGAGAAGCGTTTTTCACCGCAGACAATCCGCCGTTCGGCGCGACCTTTACTTATTACCTGAAAGAGTCGCCCAAGACGAAAAAACAGAAGCGTCAGGAAGCCGAGAAAGAAGCTGAACGCAAAGGCACGCCACTTCCCTACCCCGCGCTGGCCGATTTGAGCACCGAAGAAGAAGAGGAAGCGCCCGGGATCACCTTCACCATTGCAGACTCAACGGGTCAAGTAGTGCGAAGGCTGAACGCGCCCTTATCGCCAGGGACCAATCGCCTGAGTTGGGACCTTCGCTATCCGGCTCCGACGCTCGCGCCTCCGCGTCCCGCGGACGGCGAGGAAGATCCTTTTGCCGAGCCACCGGGCGGACCGTTGGTTATGCCTGGCAAGTATTCGGTGACGCTTGCGAAACGTGTGAACGGCGTGACCAGCCGGCTTTCGGCGCCGCAAGAGTTCACAGTGTATGTCGAAGGTCAGGCTGCGATGCCGGGTCCCGATCGCGCAGCGCTCGTCGAATTCCAGCAAAGG
>JBGQGO010000424.1:0-5372 GCA_041497455.1 Blastocatellia bacterium
GAGTCCCGGCGCGCCGGTAACCAGCGAGTGGCCGCCGACGAAAAGCGAGATGAGCGTCTGATCGATGACTTCGTCCTGTCCGACGATGACCTTGCGCACTTCGTTGAGAACCTGTTCGCGCGCGGCGACGAGCTTATCCAGCAACTCGTCTTCTCTTACGATCTCCTGGGTATCTATTGCCATTCTCTCCTCGATTAAGGTTCCGGGTTCAGGGTTGCGGCTTCAGGGTTCCGGGTTCGGGGTTCGGGGTTCAGGGTTCGCGCTTTAAGAATGAACTGTCATTGCAGAACTCGGAACCACGAACCCGGAACTCCGAACCATTCTTTCAATGCGTCAACGCGTAGAACACGTAGTTGACGCCGAATTTGTAAGCGCTGTTCGTATCGTCGATCGGCGCGAATGGGTCGTTGGACCACTGCCAATAGTCGCTCACGTCGTTGTTGTAGTTGATGATCATCATCAAGCGGCCGTGTTTGTCTTCGACTCCAAGAAACTCCGGCCTGAACCGGCCATACGGCGCGTGCACGTCGAGCGACTTGATCGTAAAGAAGCAGTTGAATATTGGATGCGTTATGTCGAGCGGCTTTATTTTGTATTCGGGCTCAGGAAACGCGCGTTTGATGTGATACTCCAGGTTGCGCATGTCGTTTGAGCCGCGAAAGTCATCCACCAGCAAGAAGCCGCCGCGCAACAAGTACTCGCGCATTCCCTGGATCTCGGCGTCGGTCAATTGCATGACGACGACCTCGCACATGTAAGCGAATGGGTACTTCATCAAGTTGGGATCGTCGAATGAAAAGATGTATTCGTCTTCGTCGAGCACAACCTGCAGCTTCGACAACTCCGAAAGGATCTTTGAGAAGTGCAACCCGGCTTCCGGGTAGTCGTGCGACCAGGGCTCGCCGTGGTCGCCTAAGTACGCGCCAGGATACATCGGAGCTATCTTCACGCGCGCAAACTTGAACTTGTCGGATTCATCTTTCTTTTCGCCCAGGCGAGCGTCGTCGTAGTGAAAAGCCTTTTCCGACGCGCCGCTCGCTGCCGAGAGCGTCCCCGGCACAAGCACGGCCGCGAGCGCGACGATGATCAGGACAATTTGAGATTTGCAATTTTCAATTTTCAATTTTCAATCTTCTATCTTCATTTGCTTGCCCGAAGCTTCAGCAGGAGCTCCTGCGCCTTATCAAACCCCGGCGCGATCTCCAACGCCCGCAACACCTCTCGCTTAGCTTCTTTATGATCGCCCGCCGCTTCCAGCGAGCGCGCAAGATCGTAGTGAGCTTCGGCCAGATCAGGTGGCGCAAGCGCTATCTGTACTCGGAACTCCCGAATCGCCTCTGAGGGGTTGCCCAACTCAAGATAAACGCCGCCGGCAAGCTTGTGCAAGCTGGCGTCGAACGGCTGAATGTAGAAGCTTTGTTTGAGCGACTCGACTGCGCCCTTGCGGTCTCCCATTTCGAGTTTGAGCCGCGCAAGCTTCGCAAGCGCCCCCGCGTCAGTCTCGTTGTGCCGCACAAACGCTTCGAGCGTCGCTGCCGCTTCGGGCTTCTGCCCGCGCGACTCGTAGATTTCCGCCAGCAGCAAGTACGGATTCCCTTGCCCGGCGTAGTACGGGAACAACTCCGATGCGCGCCGGAGGTGGTCAATCGCCTGCTCGGCATCTTCCTTCTTAAGTAATGTCCCGAGCCGCAGATGAGCGAAGTAATCGTTCGGCCTTCCCTCAAGCAACGCAAGCAACGCGTCCTTTGATGGAGGCTGACCCGCCGGCGCGTGAACCGGGCCGCTGCCGATTGCTTCAACCCAGGCGCTGGTCTTCGCTTTGATATAGTCACTGAACGCGCGATCGAAGTCGGCGGGCGTAAGCTTCAGCACACGTTGCAGCACATCGGGCGTCTTGGCGTTCTCCTTGTAGAGCGCGAGCATCTTTAGAATCGCGTCGAAGCCGAACTTCTCATCCACGAACTCACAAACCTGCGACGCCTGAAAGTAGGCGAGCGGCACTCCATCGGGTCTCTTTGGCCGTGTGAACGCGGCGTCGAGATCGTTGATCTTGACGAAGCGGCCGTCGCTGATCGCCTTCAGGTTCTCGATCGACCAGTTGTCGCCCCAGCCCGTCCGTGCGCGGTGCTCTTCGTAAACCGACAAACCTTCCGAGAACCAGCGAGGTATTCGGTGATCGGTCACCTCGAGCGTGATCACGTGCGTGAACTCGTGCCACAGCGTGCTCCCCCAGTTGAAATCACCCGTTGGCCGCGCCGAAGGGCTATCCATCGCGATCACCTTGCCGAAGCAAACTCCGAGGGCGCCGAGACCGGGAACCCCAAGGGTGCGCACCTCGAAATCGTTGTGGTCTGAAAAGATCTCGACTGAAATCGGAGCGGGCGGCGTGAAACGATACTTGGCGGTGAGCTTCTTGTGCGCTTCTTCCGCAAGATCTGCCGCGTACGCCGCAAGCGCGCCGCTTTCTGTCGGCGAAGACTTGATGAGGAAAGGACCGCGCACAGTGTCGGGGTAATCCTTCATCTTGTCGAGCAGGTCGAGCGTGTTCTTAGACCAGGGGTTGAACTTGTCGCCAGCCCATGCTCGCTCAAGCTCGGCGCGGCCTTCCTCGACTTTGCCGACTCGCATCAACTGAATTCCGAGCTGAGTTCGCGCGCTCCAAAGATTCGGTGATAGCTCTAGAGCCCGGCGGCCGAACTCGACAGCATCCGCGTAGCGCCGATTGTTGACCGCGAACTGTGCGAGCGTTGCGAACACTTCGCCCGCGCGCGGGTTGATGGCCAGCGCGCGTTTGATCTCTGCGTCGAAGTCCGCTTTTCGGTCGCCGAGATAGAACATCGCCGCCCGCACCGCCATCGCGTCGAGCGCATTCGGATTGACCTTTAGCGCGCGATCGGTTTCCTGGGTTGCGCCTTCGTAGTTGTCAGACTCGACGTCGATCGACGCGCGCCCAACAAGCGCGGCGACGCAATTCGGATTCACTTCCAGCGCTTTGTAAATCGAAACCAACTGCGCCTCATTCGATTCAAACTGCTTGCTCTTCGCCAAGCCAAGGAGCGCTCGCGTCGAGTTCTGGTTGATCTTCAGCGCGTCCTGAAAGAGGCTCGCCGCTTCTCCGTAGTTATACTTTTCGTTGAGCAACTCCCCCTGGCCGGCGAAAGCGTCCGCGAAGGTTGGATCGGCTTCGCGCGCGTCGATGAAAAGCTCTTTCGCGTCTTTGAACTTTTCGAGAATGACCAGGGCTTCGGCGATGGGAGTGAGCTCTTCTGCTGAACGCGGCGACTTGGCGTTGTAGTAGCCAACGAACTCCTGAGCTACTGCTCGCGCTTCGTCTTCTTTGCCTTGAATGCGAAGCGCTTGGGCGCGTCCGAGCATCGCGCGCAGCCAGATCGCGCCCTTTGAATCGCGCGAGGCGTGTTCAAACTCAGCAGCAGCTTCCGAGTATCGGCCGGTTTCGAATTCGATCTCCCCAAGCGCGACTCGCACAAATCCTTCAAGGGGCTGCATATTCAGAAAGTCCCGCGCTCTTTTTTCCGCGGCCGCATAATCGCCGGTTTCAATCTGCGCGCGCACCAGACCTTCGACTGCGCCGCCGTCTTTCGAGTTCTTATCGGCCAGCGCAGCAAAGACGGCTATCGCTTCTTTGTAGCTGCCGTGCTTGAGAAGATCGCGCGCTCGCGCAAGCGAGACCTCCTGCGCGGCGCCCGAGTTGAAAGAGCAACCAAGTAAGAAAACGATAATGACGATTCCAAGCCGTCTCATAATATTCAGTAAGCATCCACTCAGTAAGCATCCACAGATTACGCAGATTACGCAGACCACACGGCCTTCTTTTTGCTATTCAAAATCGGTGGGCGCGTGCTCCCCTTGGCGCTCCATACAATCTGTGAAATCTGTGTAATCTGTGGATCATTCTTTTTTGCTATTCAAATTCGGTGGACCCGTGCTCACGGCTGGCGCTTCCACACAATCTGTGAAATCTGTGGATCATTTCCGTGGATCATTTCTGTTTCGCTTTGATCTGCTGATTCACTTTCGCAAGTTCAACCAGCAAGCGTTCAAGCTCCGCTTCATAGTCTTCTTGCTTCATGTCGCTCTTGCGCGCCTTCAGCTTCTCAACTTCTTCCTCGAACCGCTGGCGCTCCTTGATCAGCCGCCCGAGTTCCACGTCGCCGGCTGCTTCTTCGATGTGCTTCGAGTCCAGGTAGACGACTTTCGCCACCGCGCCGTCGCCGCCTGTGGCCTCTTCGTGGCCGGCGCCGTCTGCGTTGTCATCGATCAGTGCGTGCTCGGTCGCCAGCCGACTCTTCTGCTTATACCAGTCGGCCGTCAGCTTGGTTGCGTAATTGAACGCCTCGAGCACCGACACCCGTCCGTTCTTATCGGCGTCCGCCGCGCCGTCCACGAGCCCCGCGATGAAATGATCCGCGAACACCGTAGCGTTCTGCTCGCTGCCGCTGCGAGTCGCCGTGATCACGATTCGGCCTTCTGCAGATAGCGGCTTGACGAACTCGCCCGATGAGCTCGCGCAATCGACGAACACGACTCTCTTGTTCGGCAGCGAGCTAATCAATTGAGCGTAGTCTTTAGCGGTGAGGTCGGGCCCAATCAGGTTGAACTTGGCTTGCTGATTGTCGAATGAGCCGTGACCTATCAACACGACAAGCACGAGGCTCTCAGCATTTCCCGCCGACTTGAATGAAGCAAATGCCTTACGCACTTCGTCGGCTGTCGCACGGCGAGCCGGAGCCGCGTCAGATTCGCGCGCGCCATCTTCAGGTCCGCCTCCAGACGCGGTCTCGGTGAGCAGCGTGACGTTCTTCGCGGCAAAGCCCAGTTCCGTGGTCAACGCTTCATAGAGCCGCGTCGCTTGAGCAGTGAACTTCTTACTGTAAGCATCTTCGCCTCCCACTCCTGCCACGACCAGCGCGAACTTGTTAGGATCAACGGCCGCCGTTAGTTTCTTGTTAGCGGCCGGTTTCGCTGCGTTTTGCGGAGCAGGCGATGAGTTTTCTTGTTGAGGATGATTCCCACGTTCAGCGCTCAGCGCGCACGAGCACAGCCCTATCACCGCGGAGACGCAGAGCACGCAGAGTAATCCCGGGAGCGAGTTCGTAGTTCGGCCTTCAGGCGGAAGGTCGTACGCGCGTTCGGAAGCCGGCGGAAGCATACGATACGAACTGCCGCCGGACGGCCGAACTACGAACTCGCTCCCTGGGCTGCTCAGCGGCTCAGCGGTTAATGACTTCTTTCGTAGCATAGACTTCAGTCTGTGTTTGTCCCCAGGCGCAGACTAAAGTCTACGCTACTAGGTGAACGTCTCTAAGCAAGTCCTTTGCGTTTGCGGATGAACCACTCGCCCGCCGCAAGGC
>JBGQGO010000425.1:0-5344 GCA_041497455.1 Blastocatellia bacterium
CATCCACAGCTTGCCGCGCTCGATCGTGAACTCGAGGTCCTGCATGTCTTTGTAGTGGCGTTCGAGACGGTTGGCGACCTCGACGAACTGATTGTAGATCTCGGGCATGTCTTGCTTCAGCTCGTCGATGTGCTTAGGCGTGCGAATGCCGGCGACGACGTCTTCGCCCTGCGCGTTGACCAGGTAATCACCGAAGAGCTTCTTCTCTCCGGTAGCAGGATTGCGAGTGAAAGCCACGCCGGTGCCCGAGTCGTTGCCCATGTTGCCGAAGACCATGGTCTGGATGTTCACCGCGGTTCCGAGATCATCAGGAATCCTCTCGCGGCGCCGATAGGCCTTCGCGCGGTCGCCGTTCCACGACCGGAAGACCGCTTTGACCGCTTCCTCGAGTTGGCGATAAGGGTCTGTTGGAAAAGGCTTGCCGGTGTGGTCGCGAACGATCTTCTTGAACTCTTTCGACACGCGTTTCAGATCCTCCGCAGTCAAATCGGTATCGAGCTTTGCTCGCGCCTTTCGTTTGGCCGCATCGAGCGCGTGGTCGAACAGCTCACCATCGATGCCGAGCACGATCTTGCCGAACATCTGAATGAACCGCCGATACGCGTCGTAGGCGAACCGGTCGTTCGAGGTGAGACGGGCCAGGCCTTTCAGAGTTTCGTCGTTGAGCCCGAGATTAAGCACTGTGTCCATCATTCCCGGCATCGAGAACTTCGCGCCTGACCTCACGGAGACGAGGAGCGGGTTGGAAGGATCGCCGAACTTCTTGCCGGTAGCGCGCTCGACGTGATGCATGGATTCGAGGACCTGGTCCCACATGCCTTCTGGGAACTTCGCGCCAACGCCGTAGTAAGCGTTGCAAGCCTCGGTGGTGATCGTGAAACCTGGCGGCACGGGCAGCGCTGCGTTGGTCATCTCGGCAAGGCCGGCGCCCTTGCCGCCGAGCAGGTCTTTCATATCGCCGCGCCCGTCAGCCTTGCCGTTCGCGAAGAGGTAAACGAACTTGGTTGCCATTAAAATCTCCCGTCTTGAAAGTGAAGCGGTGGGCTCACTGGTGAGAAATAATCACAAGAGCCAAACTAATCGAATAAGGGATAGCGGAGGCGATTGTCAAGCAGGGCAGCCGGGCCGGGTGTGCGTTGGGCGTGGTTAAGAGTAGGAGGACCACAAAAGTGTCTTGCCCGAATACCACCCATTGCCGTGGGTGGTATTCCCGGAGTTTTCACAGTCTCTCCCGTGGGTGGGATTGGCGCCGCTTGCATCAGCCTTTCAAGCGATCACTGAAATCATTTCCAGCGCCTTCGATGCAAGCACGCGATCACCGGATAGAGCAGCGGCTGCGAGAGCTTCATCTTTGCTTGTTCCTTTGCAGAACAACCGCCACGCGATTTCTTGATCGATGATTGTCTCCGCGTCGGCCTTTTGCGCGCCGCCAACGTAAAGCCGCCAAATGCCGTTCTCGCGTCGCAGAAGCCATCTGCCTCCCGAGTCGCCTGATATCGTCAGAGCGACGACAGTTCCGTCTTTCGAGTCGACGTTTCTGTACGTATGCGGGAGCGCGCGCACGAATGCGTTGAGCACCGGCGCTAAGAACCTCGGCTGCTTGAGACCCGGCTTACCGACGGCGTCTCTGATTTGCTGCTGATGGTGCCACCACTCGGTGTATTCGCGCGCGAGGTCGAGCCACACAGGGGCGCGCTCGGGGCCTGCCCAACTAACCGGGCCTCCGATCGCGTAGGGATCGAGGGAGTTGAAGTAAGCACAAACCTGCTCGCCGCTGAGCTTCAGGAGGTCGCACAACAGACGCGGGCTCAGCCTGCTGGCGGCCTTCACCCAAATGTCGTTCAGGTTGTTGATCAGGGTGACAAGTTCATCCCACTTCTGGATGGGGTCCCCTGAGTACGCGTACCCGTCGCGCTTTCGCGAGAGAATGCCGAGATGTCCGCCCAGCAGATGGGCAGCGATGTCCTTGACTGACCATCGAGCGCAGGCAGTCGGCTTGTTCCAATCTTCGGCTGAGAGACCAGACAGGAGCTCGATTAGCGAATCCAGAACCTCGGGGAATAGATCGGTGACTATGATTGGCTCGGGAGTTTTCATTGCAAGCGATCATGAAGGCTCAGGAATGTGTGGGCGAGGAGCATCAGGCTGTGGTAAGTTCCCACTGCTGCGCGAGGGTTGTCAACGCTTCGACGTTATCAGGCCAGTCATGCAACGTGGCAGGATCGAAGTCGGCGCCGTTGGGCCAGACCAGCGTTTGAACTTCGGGATCGATTCGAACTTGATTGAACAGCGCCACATCGCGCAAGGGTTGGAACAACTCACCGGCGAGCACGTGCTGAAAGTCTATTGTCTGCTCTGACTCGTCGTCGAACTGAACTCGCAGCGTGTATGGCGCAACTATTTCGAATGAAACCACTCGATAGATTGGATGGACCACTTGCTGCTCCTTATTTGAGCGGGTCAACGCGCAAAGCACTTTGACCCGATTGAAGTCGTTCCCAATTCGCTACCAACTCGGGCTGATGCAATTCAGCCCATGCCTCAACCAGTCGGTGTTGACGTCTTGGCATCGACCCGGCAATTAGTTCCACAGGGTCAATGCTATATACTGCCACATCCTCCTGGTAGTACGCGTGAAAGTGCGCGACGTTGTGCGGCCCTCCGACTTCTACGTACATCCGGATGATGATGCCAAAGAACCTGCTAAGTTCGGGCATGAAGTCATTCTACGAGCCGTGTCGGCTGAGTGCAAAGAATTGAGAGCAGTCACTTGCTCGACGACTGTTCAACCGACGTCAACACGTACTCGATCCCTCCAGCCATTCCTCGCACAGGAACGCCGAGCTTTGAGTGCACCCACCACTCGGATGTTTCTCTGTCGGTCTTTCGGATAACGCGGCGCGCGCGGAATTCTCCGGCGGGCACGCGCACAGTTTCTTCGCCTTTGGTTTCGCAACTCGCTGTAGCCAGCGTCCCCATCGCTTTGTCGAATTCCTGTGGAGCGAAATAGCTGGAAATCTGATAACGATCGTTCTCCTGCGACTGCACGAAGCCCTGCCCGGCAACCGACGGCGATGAGAGGAAGAATCGTTCAGGCACCTCGACCGTTTGCGATATGACGCCGGACACGCTCCCGCGCATACGAGCCGTCAGTGTGGTGTTGTCGATCGTGAAACGCGTGCGTGTCGTATCGTCGCCGTGGAACTTTGTGACTTCGGTGAATGAGGGCCGCCGCTTCGCGTCTACGCGATGAAACACATCGGTCGTCAGATCGCCTATCGTTATGCGGCTGTGAACCAGGTAGCCGCCTTCCGAAGTGCTGAACAACTCCCACGATTCAGCGCCTACTTGCTTGCCGCTTCGATCGCGATAGGAATAAGCGCCACTCGCGAGCTTTGGTCCGCGATCCCATCGCCCGTTATGCACGGGCTGCTTTCCGTCGAGTATCGAAGCAAGGTCTTCTTCCATCGTCGGCGCGGCGGGAGTCTCGACTATGCGGCCGATCTCGCGGCCGCCGCGCTCGACGATCACGGTCGGCACGTTTGTGATCCGGCGCGGTTGAACGGTCGTGACCGGCTCGCGGAATTGATTGTCGATGCCGACGAGCTTAACTTGGATCTTGTCATTGGCGGCCGCGTGCAGAGCTTTGATCAATCTAGGAATGTAGTTCTTACTGTCCGGGCACCACGTCCCGAACGCGAGCGTGACCGTCGTATCTTTGTCAATCGATTCGATCGCAGTGACCGCTTGAGCGTTCGGTTCATAGTTGTTCATCACCGAACGCCAAACCGGAACAGTCTCCCAGAGTTTGTCCATGCTCATCTCGCCAGTCGCTCCGGGATGCGCGCGAATCAGCACAGGCTTTCCGTCTGTCACGAAGAAATAGATAGGCCCGTCCACGCGAGTGAACTTGCCGACGATCTTCATCGCGGCGGTTGATTCAGAAGTCGCTGAGGTGCGATCCGCGACGAACTGAAACGCGTCTTTGGAGATCGTGCTAAAGGTATGTTCGGAGACATCGAGCACAATCGCGGAGTCGAGCTTCGGGGAGATCAGCGCAAGCCGCGACGGCGAGTCAGCAGTGAGAACCTGCACGCCGCGATCGAGTTCGTTGTCTACGTAAACATCGCGGGTCGTATCGGACCAGTTGATCGCAGGAGCTTTGCCTGTCTGTGCCGAGGCTGCGGCGGCGCCGGCTATGATGAACAGGGCGAACAGGATTTTGACTCTCATCTTAGCTCGCTTTCAGAAGCTGTTTTGGTTTAGCTTCACGATTGTCTCACGATATCGAGCAACAGTCTTTACTCTCAACCGGCGAAATGGAAAAACACATCTTCGAATGGCGCGTCGTTCATTCCGGCGATGGCTCGCAGCTCGGCAGGCGAACCCTCGACGACCAGTTTTCCGGCGCGCATTATGCCTACGCGGTTGCTGATGCGTTCAACAAAACTCATCACGTGCGAGGCAACCAACAGCGCTCTCCCGTTGTTACGCTCATCTTCGATGCGGTGTCTCAGCTTGCGCATCATTTCGACATCAAGTCCGTTGAGAGGCTCATCCAAAACAAGCACCTCCGGAGAACCCATCAACGCGGCGGCAAGTCCGAGCTTCTTGCGCATGCCCAAAGAGTATCCGCCGACAAGCTTGTTCTGAGCCGGGAGCAGCTCAAAGAAGCCCAGCTCTTCGGGAATCCTCGTCAAGTCGGCGTCCTTCAAACCAGCGACCAGCTCGAGATACTCTCTTCCGGTCAGCCGTTCATACAGGACCAATTCCTCGGGCAGATATCCGAGATGCCTTCGCGTTGACGGCGCGCGGTTCGAGAGGTCCTCGCCGCAGATCAACAGCCGCCCCGCGTCAGGCTCGGTGATGCCAACAAGCATCCTAAGCAGCGTCGATTTTCCCGCGCCGTTGGCGCCCACAAGCGAGTACACCTCGCTGCGCGATATCGACAGGCTCACGTTGTCAACCGCCACGATGTCGCCGTATCGCTTGGTGACCTCCTCGATTGCTACGCACGTGTCGCTCACTCGGCCTCCGTGATCATGTAATAACGCGCTCTTTCGCGTCCGCGCTCGGCAAGAGAATGCATGGCCTGCGGATAGACTATCAGACCAATGGGCCACAGCATCGCCGCCACCAGGCCCAATGCCAACCCGAGCGTGCCGTTCACGATGATCGCAAGGTCGGGCCGCGTAGGCATCTCAAAAGACAGCGCGCCCATCAACGAGCTTACCAGCCACCACAGCCACAGACACTCGGCCAGCAGCGGCAGCGAGTAGTAAAAGGGGGCCGTTCCGGTTAGCGTGCCTGCACACGAAATGATCAGGGGCGCAGGCATTGTCAG
>JBGQGO010000426.1:0-5340 GCA_041497455.1 Blastocatellia bacterium
GTTGTACTTCGACGAGCACAAGCAGAAGGTCGTCTCTGAAGCACCGAAGGCTTAACGCAAAGCCGCAACGACAGGCGGCGAAGAAGAACCGCGAATCATCTTTTGACAAATCCCTGAAGTCACTCAGTTCACGCTCGTGGTATTTGTACTTCATTCGAGGCGGGATGGAGGCGGTATACATCGACATCGATGTGCCGCTTGGGCTCAGCGCTTTTGCCACAGTGGTTCCCGCGCGAGGCGGCATGTTCTCCGCGCGCCGCCGGCTGAATATGTCCGGCGAAGCGAAGCTAGCCTCGCCACTTTCTGAGAGTGATCTGTACGCCTCGGTTGAAGCGGAGAAACAAGACTGAAGCGGAACCGGCATCGAGATTCTGAACCGCGCTCGCTAAACGCTCTGAAACGGACCGAGAATCATCCAATAGCCGCAATTCACTTGCGCGCGACCAGGTTCGAGTACACAACCCATTTGCCCTCAACGAACCCGCCCACCAGCGTGTACGTTTCCGTCGTCGCGCCAACCGTCACTCTCCAGTTTCGGAACAACTTGTCGGGTGGTTTTGAGTCCAACTCTACTCGATTGTTCGGGAGGGCGTGAACCATTCTGGCGAAGGTGGCGACTTCACCCAGGCTCGCGTTGCCTCGAAGAACGGAAGGCAAGAGCGTCTGTAGCTTCGTCTGAGCGTCGGCGCGAGCCTCCGCCTGTTTCGCTTCCTGTGCGTTCTTGGAGTCGAGCTGTTGCTGAGTCTGATCCGCCCGCGACTTGAGCGCTGCGTTCTCCTGGACGAGTTTCTCCTTTTTCGATTCGCTCGACGAGTAGAGCGCGTAGGTCGTTGACAGCAACACGATCGCCCCGACGAGTGCCGCGATAGTGACGACCAGAGCCAGAAAGAGCCAGCGCCTCTTGGCTGATTCGGTTTGCTCGATCTGATCCCTGATATTGTCGACGTCGCTCTGGTTATAGCTTACCGCCCACTCGCTATGCGTTCGAGTGCCTGCGTGGGGTGGTTGGTTCGTGATGGCCATAGCTCCTCTCGAAGGTGATTTGAGGTTCGATCGAGCCTGGGCGGCATTTACTCCGTTCCGCAATGCCATCTTACACCTCTCCGCAACCTGAATGCACGATGAGATGGACCACGGACGAAACGGATGCGACGAGTCGGCACAGATCAGATCCGTGGCGATCCGTCTTATCCGCCTCGTCCGTGGTCCGTTGTTACGCCACAGCAACGCCGGCGTCTTCCAGGAACAGGTACTTGCGCCACTCCGGTCGAGACTCGGCGGCGTGGCGCATCTCAGCCCGCTCCATCCCGTAAGTCAGCGCGGCTGGATTCGCCAACAGCGGCATCCTTGCTTCCTCGGGCGTGCGGTTGCCCTTTCGCTGGTTGCAAGCGAGGCAGGCAGCGCACAGGTTCTCCGCAGCAGTTCGCCCGCCGCGCGAACGCGGCACGATGTGGTCGATCGTCAGGTCGAAAGGTCCGCCCTTCATTCCGCAATACTGGCAGCGGTACCGGTCGCGCGCCAGAATTCGCGAGCGCTTGGTGCTCGAGCGTCCTTGTCGTCCTCTCACGTCGATGTACTCGATCAGTCGAATAACGCTCGGCGCAGGAAACACAAAGTGCTGCGAGCGAAGCACACGGTCGCCGTCCAGCTCGACGACTTCAGCCGAGCCCTTCCAGACCAGGCGGACCGCGCGAGGTATGTTGACGATGCCCAGCGCCTCGTAAGAGGCGTTCAACAGCAGAACTTTTCTTGCGAGCAACATAATCACTTCCGTGGTTCAGGTTCCGAGTTCAGGGTTCCGAGTTCAGGGTTACCGAACCGCTGCCTTCCGTTGGGGTTGAACCACCAACCCAGAACCCTGAACTCGGAACCCTGAACCCTGAACCATTACATCGCGATCTTCCATCTTCTATTCTCGATCTTCGATCCTCGATGGTCAGGGGGAGATTTGAGTCTCTCACAGTCATCGTGGAGCCGGCGACCAGATTCGAACTGGTGTCTACTGCTTACGAGACAGTTGCTCTGCCGATTGAGCTACGCCGGCATTGTAGCGCACGCTGCCAGCTTGCGACGTTGTTTCACGGTTACTTAGCTCGCAAGCTGGCAGCGTGCGCTACAACAAGTAGTCGGGGAAGGAATCGAACCTTCAACGTCCGGTTTGTAGGACCGGCGCCATACCATTAGGCCACCCGACCAGAAAGAGCCTGGGAGCGCGGGCATCCTTGCCTGCTCTGCTCTTTTCGCTATCGCCAGGCGAAGCAGGCAAGGATGCCTGCGCTCCCACAGAGCCTCGTGTGAGAGTCGAACTCACGCTATCGGTTTGGAAGACCGAGGTCATAGCCGCTAGACCAACGAGGCTTAAGGTTTAGAGTCCAAGCTTCAGCTTGCCCGCGCACTGTGCAGCCTGAAGGCTGAACTCTGAGCTTCTCAAGAGCTTCGTGCTGGATTCGAACCAGCGCTGCCGGTTTACAGGACCGGAGTCATAACCAACTAGACCAACGAAGCGCAGTGACTCCGGCGAGACTCGAACTCGCGGCCTTCGCTTTCGGAGAGCGACGCTCTTGATCCATCTGAGCTACGGAGCCTTATTTCAAAAAACGCGGACGGCAGGACTCGAACCCGCATAGACTTGTTCCGAAGACAAGCGCCTGATCCATTCGGCCACGTCCGCAAGCTGCGAAGCCAGGCGTCGAACCTGGAGTCTCTCGGGTCAAAGCCGAGCGTGTTGCCAGTTACACCACTTCGCAATGTTGGTGGTTGGGGCCGGATTCGAACCGGCTGCCTCTGGAGCTTCACACCAGCGCTCTTCCTAATGAGCTTCCCAACCGGGATTCGAGGATCGAGGATTGAAGATCGAGGATGGACGATCGAGCATCGACCTCGGGCAATCTTCTATCCTCAATCCTCAATCTTCTATCGTCAGCCCGGAAGGGCGGCGCGCATCACGGCCGCCAGTTCCACACTGCTGCATTGCCGGACATTTCCGGCAAGTAAACTCCATCCACCTTGTCGCGGCGGACGAACTTCGCCAGGAAGTCCACCTCACAGCGACGCTCGCTTCCGCGGCCTTCGTTCGCCAACCGATTTCGCTCGACGCGCCACACTGCGCCTTCCACCTTATCCAGTGCGCCGTGAAACCCGAACTCACCGAGCAGCAGCAGCGCTTCCTCGATGCCGAGCGGCCCTCCCCGGTGGATTACCGCCGGAGTGCTGAACCCGGCGGAATTGACCCGCGACACCAGTTCGTCGTAGATCGCGCGGCGGGTCCCGGTCATCAAGTCAAACGCGACGAAGGGCTCGTGCCTCAACGAGTAGCGAGTGCCATGTGCTTGCATCAGCCACTCACCGCACAGGCGCTCGCCGTCTTGCAGCACGAGCATGAAGCGGTCTTGATTCGCGTAAACCCACTCTGCGAATCTCCAGTGCTGTTCGTAAGGCGAACTGCCGGCCAGGTAGCCCGCCCGCGACAGCGGAAAAAGCATTCCATCAAGCCTCGCAACCGCGACGTTCGATCCATCCAGCTTCTCTTGAACGATGACCGCGTCGTGACGGTCACGAGGCTTCTCAGTCGCGATGCGCTTCTGACCCTCGTGGCACTTGTGATCGCCGGGTCCCATTCGCGAGCCGGGCAGATGCGCGATGTGACCGTAGCTCTTACCGCCAAGCGGCTTTCTGTTTTCTAAGTTCATCGCTGCCTCTCCCTTCCCCACTAACCGCGATCCTTCTCCAGGTACGCGTTTGATACGACCTTCAAACACACACGGCCGATTTCAAGTTCGGACCGTTCGTGCAAAGGCTTGACCACAATCCCTTCGCGAAAGTGTTGAGCTCCCGGGATCAAGCTCGGCCCTTCCGCAAGCGCAAACACCCGCTCCGCTTCGAACGGGATGTGAGTCGCGACTCGCGGCACCCAGGGCAACTCGGGCGCCAGATCGAGAGCCGCTTCAGCCTCGACCCACTCGGTGCGATCGAGAACGTCGAATACTGCCACCCTTATCTCGCCGGGTCTCGTGCCGTACTTCAGACTCTGCACGCTGCCGTAGACCTCGCCGTAAACCGTCATCTCCGGATTCCGTTCACAGAAGCCGGCGATCTCCGGACACTGATCCAAAGCCTTCCACCAGAGGTTAGCCTTGTCGTACTTCTTCCACGTGCCCCGGCTGCCGGCGCGCATGCGTCTGCCGGCGTAGCAGAACCGCGCATTCACCCCGTGAATCTTCTCGGTGACCCAAACCGGCTCGCCCTCGATGAACAGGTGAGCGAATCGCCGCAGCGAGTCGACGTCGTAGCTCGGATGGAATCCGGCGGGCGCGCTCTCTTCAGCGCCGCGAGCCATCAAGGGCAGCGGCGGCTCGTAGTGCGACACGCCGAGCAATTCCGCGACATCGTCGCCGAGTTGTGCGCCGTCGGGCGCCGGTATCAACAGACCCATCGACACAACCCCACGCAGCCGCTTGACTCGGATGCGTTCGTGGCCGGCCAGAAAGGCGAACTCAGCCCGCGAGCTGTCTACAACTGAGTCAGGCGGTATGTAAGCGCCCAGCTCTATGCCGCGCCAATCCTGAGTGCGAACGCAGACGGTGTAGCCACCGAAGACCCGCACGACAGAGAGGCTATCCGCGTTAGGGTGCGGCTCGAGAATGACTCGAACCACTTCAACTTTGTGAGTGCTCTTTTCCATGACCTTCTATCCCCGTCCCGCGCTGACCTCTCGGCTCTGCCTTCTGCGTTCTGCCTTCTGCCTTCTGACTTGCCTGGAGCCCGCGACGAGATTTGAACTCGCATAAGACCCTCACCGCGGAAGTCGCTCTTCCCTTGAGCTACGCGGGCTCTTACAAAGCTGCCGGCAGGATTCGAACTTGCATCGACGAGTTTAGGAAACTCGCGCCTGCTCCATTCGGCCACGGCAGCAATATGGTGGAGACTATGGGTCTCGAACCCATCCATCGGGTTTGCAGGACCCGCATGCCGCCAACAACATCTAGTCCCCATTCTCAAGTCGGGGTCCCGAGAGTCGAACTCGGACTCTCCTGCTCCCAAGGCAGGCGGCTTTCCATCAAGCCTTGACCCCGAAAATGGCTGTGGGGGCCGGATTCGAACCGGCGCATCTCCTGATTAACAATCAGGCGCCTTACCAGCTTGGCCACCCCACATCGATTCAAATATCGACCTCTAACATCTTTCATTGTTCGATACTGGTGGCTCGAGGCGGAATCGAACCGCCGGTGACCGACTTATGAGATCGGCGCTCTACCGTCTGAGCTATCGAGCCGCGAGACTTTTTGATCGCCGCAAGCTTGCGCACAAGTATTCTGAAGCGCCACTCTGCGTGGCGCCTTA
>JBGQGO010000427.1:0-5336 GCA_041497455.1 Blastocatellia bacterium
ATCTCTACCCAAGACTGTCTGACCCGAGCGTCAGCTTCACCGGCTTTGCTCTGTTCATGGGCGCGGCCATGAGCGTCACCGCATTCCCGGTATTGGCTCGAATTCTGACCGAGCGCAATATGCTTCGCACAAGGGTCGGCTCAGTAGCGATCACCTGCGCCGCGGTAGACGACGTCACTGCATGGTGCATCCTGGCCGGCATCGTCGTCATAGTTCGCGCTTCAAGTTCAGAGCTGCCCATGTGGCTGACGGTGAGTGGCCTTGCGGTATTCGTCTTAGTGATGGCGTTGGTT
This sequence comes from Blastocatellia bacterium, assembly GCA_041497455.1. Lineage (GTDB taxonomy): Bacteria > Acidobacteriota > Blastocatellia > UBA7656 > UBA7656 > Onstottus_A. The sequence continues at coordinate 294 of JBGQGO010000427.1, forward strand.
GTGAGGCCCGGCTTGCGCCGGCTTGAGATGGTCTATGAAAAACGCGGCAATCTAACACAGGACCTGATTGCGATAATCCTGTTGGTAGTATTGGCCTCAGGCTGGATAACGGAATCTCTGGGCGTTCACGCTTTGTTTGGGGCGTTCCTGGCGGGCGTGGTGATGCCCAGGCACAGCGAATTATCACGAGAGCTTTCGCAGAAGTTCGAAGCACTCATAGTGGTGTTGCTGCTGCCGATCTATTTTGCGCTTACCGGATTGCGCTCGAGTATCTTCCTGATCACCGGCGCGAAGATGTGGCTCTACTGCGCAGTGATCATAGTGCTGGCGGTCGTTGGTAAGCTGGGCGGATCAATGCTGTCGGCCAGATTCAATGGAATGTCCTGGCGTGAGTCCGCAGCGGTGGGCATTCTGATGAACACTCGGGGACTGGTCGAATTAGTCATTCTCAACATCGGTCTTGATCTCGGAATTCTCTCTCCGGCGCTGTTCTCGATAATGGTGCTGATGGCTCTGGTCACTACGTTAATGACGACCCCGCTCCTGGGATGGATCTATCCGAAAGGAATGCAAGACTCGTTGAAGGCGGAACGAGTCGGAGTCTCGCAGTGACCCGTACAGATCAATCAATTTCAGCGAGACTGACTAAACGCGAAAAGCGGGCTGAAGCAACAAGCCTCAGCCCGCATCAGGAACAGACTCCGACCAATCTCAGAAGGTATAACGCAGACCGAACTGCATAACGCGAGGCGACCCCTGGATTGCGTCCAGTTTTCCAAAGGCCGGTCCCGGATCGCTCGACGTCAACTGCGAGTCTTGATTCAGGCCCAGGTTGGACCGCGTTACTGTGCGCAGCGTTAGCCGTTGAGTGTTGGTTACGTTGAAGACCTCCCACCGAAACTGCAGTTTGTGCTTCTCGTTGTAGGGCATCGAGAAACTCTTACCCAGTCCCATGTCCAGACTGACATATCCGGGAAGTCTCAGCACATTGCGGTCTCCCGTTTCTCCCGGAAACGCATTTCGGAAAGCGTTGTAAGCTGCCTTCGGGTCGGAAAAGAGATTGGGATCCGCCGCGCCGCCTCGAGTCGGAGAAGATTGGAACGGCCCGACTCGCACGCCGTTGCTTTGAACGTTCCAGTTGGTAGCCCACTGCGCGGCGTCGAAAGGCGTTTGAACCGGCTGGCCGGAGTTCCAACGGAAGATGCCAGTCAACTGCCAGCCTCCGATCAAACCATTCACAAACCCCGGAGCATCGTTGAGGAAATGGTGGCCCCTTCCGACCGGGAGCTCCCAAAGAGCGTTTGCGTTGACAATATGCCTGATGTCGAAATCCGACGCGGCCTTGTTGTCCCGAGGCCGCAACGGATTCAGGATGAACGCGGTTCCGTAAGCATCGCTTATTTGCAGGCCCGACGCATTGTCAGTCGAGTGTGACAGCGTGTAGTTGAAGTCAAACTGCAAGCTGTTTCTGAAACGCTCGCGGATACTCAGCGTGCCTGCGTGATAGTCGGAAGCCGCGACCGTGCTGAAGGTGGAAAGCGCCGCGTATTGTGGCTGAAAGAACATGTTCGGAAAGACGCCCAGGTCATCGAGCAGCGACTGGACGAACGTCCAGTCCAGAGCGTTGAAAAAGTCGAAGCCCAGGAAGTCCTCTCTCGCCACGATCGCGTACACTGACTGCGTGGATGACAGCGAAGGATCGCCCCAGAAATTCTCTCCCAGGTTCGGAAACAGGTTTTCGAAGTATGGGATCTTCTGCACCTTGTTTAGGGGCGTATCGGCAAGCCGGAGTTTGGCCACCTGAGTTGCGGCGGCGTACCAGTCGACACCCGACTTGGGGTCGACCAGGTTGTTTAGCGCCATTATGTCGCGAGTCGCGAGAAGATTGCGCGCCCTGCGGCCAATGTATGACGCCTCGACGAAGAGTCCGCCTTTGAATTTCCTTCCATAAGATACATTCCAACTGTAATTGATCGGCGCGACGATCGCATCGTCGAGCGACGATTCAATCCGCTGGGCTCCATCAGCAGGAGTGACAAGCGGGAACTTCAGCCCGCCCGGATCGGGGATCTGCGGTAGCGTGCGCACGGGTTGCCCGAATCCAGTAAAGAGCGGCCCCGGGCGGTCGGTCACGTTGAAGGTATTGGCCGCGATTTGCTGAGCCGAAGTAAAGCCCAGCGTGCTGTTCAAATCGAACTGGACAGCCAGTTGCTGGCCGATGTGATCGTTGGTTATCGCGAAACCGCCGCGAATGACGGCGTCGCCATCGCTCCCGAACATCTTTCTTAGCCACGGTTTCTTGAAGCTCGGAGACCACGCCGCAGCCACGCGTGGCTGGAAGTTGTTCTTGTCCCAAGGGTAGTAGCCGTCCTTTCCATTTGCCGGTCCCGCGAGGTCAACTTCAATCGAGTCGTTGAACGGCTTGCCCTCCAATGCGCTTGCCTTTCGCTTCTCGAAATAGTCGCTGAGGCTTGTCGTGGGTTTGACCTGCAACCCGTTGGTTTCGTAAACGGGACGGCTCAATCCATAACGAAGCCCAAGCGTGAGGGTGAGGTTCTGGCGCAGCTTCCAGGAATCTTGCGCATACCAATCGTACTCTTCGGTAGCGAAAGTTCGGGCAAGACCCTTGCCGGAAGGCAGCAACGTGCCGTCTTTATCAAAGTTGAAATTTGCGCCGTAGTCTGAGAACCGTCCAATCACGGCGGAAACTGCGCTCCTCACATCCGAGATGAACCCGGGGTTGATATCCGACTCAAAGGGGTCTGTCAGAACGGCGCCCGAGAAGTCGTAAAAAGAGGGATTTGCCACCGCGAAGTCGAAAGCGTTCACCGCCGAATCGCGATGATTGCGAATGATGCGGATGTTTGTGCCGAACTGAAAACCGTGATCCCCCTTGTTCCAGGATACGTCATCGGTGAAGTTATGCACCGGGGTGGTGCGTGATAGCGTCCGGCTGAACAATCGCGGCTCGAAGACGAACCGAAAGGTTATGAAATTCTGATCCGAATCGCCGAAGCTAGTGAACGCCAGGCGGGTAAGGCCATACTTGAAGTCATTGACAAGATTCTTGTTGGCCGCCCAGGTATGCCCGATCACGAAGCCGTAAGGATGACCCCAAAAGCCAGGGGATGGAGTATCGGGAAACTGCGGGGCGAAGCTTACCAGATCCTGCTGATAGTTCCCGCGGAAAAACAGCATGTGTCTCGCATCGCTGGTCAGGTTGTAGTCCAACCGCACGATGTTGGTGTTGAAGTTAACGGAAGTCGGTGCGTTGAAGCGAAATCCGCCCGTGTTGAAGCCGTCTCCCTCGCTGGTGGCGTTGGCGCGATACTTCGACGCGGCTGTAGCCAGAACCGCAAGCCCCACGGGGTTGACGCCAACATCCGGGAAGATGCTGTTGATGTCGCCCGCCGAAAGCGTCGTGATGCCGCCGGAGGAATTTGGAAAGCGTACCTCTCCGCGCCCAAGACTCGCCAGCGGGACTACCCGCACGACGCTCTCCTCGGCCGAATCGCGGCGGCCTTCATAGTTGTAGAAGAAAAAGAAACGATCCCTCTTGATCGGCCCGCCAATCGAGGCGCCGAACAAATTGCGGAGCAGCTTCGGGCGCGGGACTCCCTGGCCGGTATCTTGGTCGATCGATCGGTTGTTGAAGAAATCGTTGGCGGTCGTCACCGTGTTGCGATGAAACTCGTAGAGCGAGCCGTGGTATTGGTTCGTCCCACCTTTTGTGATCAACGCGACTTGCGCTCCGCTTGATCTGCCCTGTGTGGCATTCGGGTTCGTAGTGGTAACCCGGAATTCCTGCACAGAATCGGGAGTGACACGAAGGACGCTCGAAAAAGCCTCATCGGTGTTCGGATCGAGGCCAGTCTGCTGTTCGTTGACATCAATTCCATCGAGCGTGATGTTTGCCTGGTCCGCGCGCGAGCCTGTGACTGTCCCGCCACGCGTGACGCCCGGTTGCAGGCTCAACAAAGCTACCACGTTGCGCGACTCCAAAGGCAACTGGGTAATTTGATTGTTTTGGAAGTTGTTGCCGATCGTGGCGTCCTGTTTATTAAGAAGCACATCAGCCGCGCCTGCGGAAACAGTGACCGCCTCGGTTACGTTTCCGACTTCGAGTTGAATATCGACCGATGTGGGTTTATCAACCAGCGCCGAAACTCCGTTAAGCACCGATTTCTTGAAGCCTGTCACTTCGACGTCGATGCGATAGAGTCCGGGCGAGATGAGGTCGAACACGAAGACGCCCTTATCATTGGTCGTCTGAGTCCGGGCGCTGTTGGTTTCACTGCTCGTCAACGTAACCTGCGCGCCTGCGATGACTTGTCCATTTGGGTCGACAACGCTGCCGCGCACGGAAGACTTTCCTGATTGAGCGGGAACGGCTCCGCAAATCATTAGCATCATGAGAAGCGCGCTCCAGAAGGACCGGGCGCGGCTTCCAATCAAAGCGGGTCGATGTAATTTTCTTTCCTTCACCGTGTGCCTCCATTCCCCTTAGTCGCGATCTGTCGGATCGCAGTTGAGACTGAGTGTTGATCTGACTCATCAAAGTCAGACTTGGAGATGCCTGAAAGACTCGGCGCGCCGTGGGCAGGCTTTAAGGCATCAAGATGGAGCCTGCTACCAACTTCCCGGGCGTTTTATTGATTCGGGCAACCGGTCGCGCCCGCGGCGCCTACACTCCCTAGATTCACTCAACCGGGGATTTCAAGGTGGCTTCTCGTGCGGCCACTCTTTTGTGTTGATAGTCCCAGGATCAATAAGCTGGGCACATCATAAGACTGCGCGTGCATTGAGTCAAACCCGCATTGCGAGTTTGGAAGGCTCACAATCGAACCGGCAGGCTGGGCGGCTCCGCGCGGACTTGCGCGCGACGTGCGGGCTACTCCGGCAACTGCGGCGAAAGAACTGCTTGTGCGATTGGGCGAGAGTTTATATAAATAGCCCGATGAGAATGATTCAACGGCATCCCAGCGTGATTGCCCTCGTCCTGGCTCTCTTAGAGCTGTTCGCAGCTTCATCGATTGCTCAGCA
>JBGQGO010000428.1:0-5308 GCA_041497455.1 Blastocatellia bacterium
GTCTTGAGGTCGCGCGTGTGTGGATCAACCGCCGCCGAGTTGAGTTCGGAATCGGCGACGCGCGGCTGAAACTCGATCAACGCAACGAACACGAGTTGGAGCGGCTGATTCAAGAGACGATCTCGCGCCGCCGCCCCGAATCCGAGCTTCGAAACGAGATGGTGTTTCGCTTTCAGCCGGAGCGCTGGCTCGAATCGATCATCAGCCGCGATGTGACGGCGTTGGACTCGACGCTCGATCCGAGTTTTGTCTACTCGCAAGTCCCGACGTATCGAGGCGAGCAACGCACCTTCATCGACCTGTTGGCGGCTACTCGGGAAGGTCGGCTTGTGGTGATGGAGTTGAAGGTGAGTGAAGAAACCGAGTTTCCGTTTCAGGCGCTTGACTACTGGCTGCGAGTCGAGTGGCACCGCTCGCGTGGAGATTTTCACCGGCGCGGCTATTTCGAGGGATTGAGCTTGATCGATGCGCCTCCGCTGTTATATCTGGTCGCGCCGCTGTTTCGCTTTCACGAGACGACGAAGCTGATCGCGGCTTCGATCCACGAGCGAGTGCCGGTGTATCGAATAGGGATCAACGAAGACTGGCGCAGCGGCGTGCGAGTGTTGTTGAGAGAGAGACTGAACTAAGTCAGAAGTCAGAGGTCAGAAGTCAGAAGTCAGAGATCAGAGATCAGAAGCGGCGGTCTTGCTTCGACACTCTCGCCGCACGTGCGACCTCTGTTTTCTGACCTCTGATCTCTGACCTCTGACTTCTGACCTCTGACTTCTGACCTCTTCCTTCTGGTTCTCAGCGCCGTTTTGCTTTGCCAAACAACCAGTCGATGCTCAGGATCCCTGAGCCGCGCGAGGCGATGTACAGGAACACGAAGCAGAACAACACCGCAAGCTCGCCGCGATTCATGATTGGCCAGAACCCCGCCGGATAGTGCGACTTGAAAAAGGCGACAGCCATCTGGCCACTCGCGATGAAAGCGACATAACCGGCAAAGAGTCCCACCGCTATTAGAATGCCGCCGAAGAACTCAATGACACCCGCCGCAACCATCAGCGTCTCGGTTTGCTTGGTTCCTCCAAGCACGCCAAACAGCTTTTGCGCACCGTGGCAAGCGTACAACGCACCCGCGATGATTCGCATCAACGCGTAGAAAAAGTTTGAGTACTTCCCGAGCCATTTTTCCATCAGATGTCCCTTTCAATGAGAAATGTCCGTGAGTCAGCTCGGTTGCAGAGGTAAGCCGGCTGAGATGCCCTTCCGATTTGCATCGGCTTATTGTAACTGCCCTTGGAAATATCGGTTCCTGAGGGTTCCTTTCACTTCACTCTTGCCATCGGTTTCAATGGTCATGGTGATGTCCTCGTACTTAGGTTTTCCAGCGCGTTGCGTCGCGTCGGGCTCCTTCGGCTTGAAGTCGAGGTCTTTCTTTATCGGACCGCCTTTGACTCCATCAATCGCAATCGCGAGCCTGACGTTCGACCTTGATGAGTTTAGGTTGATACTTTTTTCGGCTCCCCCGCCTGCATGTGTGTCTGCCAAGTCTGACGGCGGACTGACGATGAGATCGTATTTGCCCGCGGGTACGACCCCAAAGTTGAACTCGCCCTTTGCGTTCGTGGTAGCGCGGGCGGCAGCGCTCCCGCCGGGATTCTTTCCGAGTTTGACGTCGACGCCCTTAAGAGGCGCGCCCGTCACTGATGATGGCGTCTTCTGTGCCGGGGCGGCCGCGCAAATCATAGCGACCATCGTGAAGACCAACGCTGATTGAACCCATGCAGTAGGTGTGTTGTGTTTGAACATAAAACCCTCGCTTGTGTTGATAGATTCTTCAGAAGAATGTCCGACAAACTTCAGTTTGCCGGGTGTTCCGAATCCAGCGATAAGCCAGCGACAAACTGAAGTTTGTCGGACATCGAAAGCGCGAACCGTCACCTGATGTTTTGAATCGCAGACATCGACGCGTCGTGCGCCGCGCCCTTCACCCTTTGCTTGCCATCCGTAGTGAAGATGATATCGGGCGAGGCCTTCGCACCTGGTTCGGCCTTACGCAACTGAGGCGACAACTTATCCAGCGGTTTCGTTCTCGCTTCACCCTTGTATTGCGTCGTCTCGGTCAGATCCACCGCCTTCTTCGTCTTGGGGTCCCATCCTCTGACTATCGTCCCTTCCGTCGTTCCCTCGACGGTGACTTTGACCAGCGTGGGGTTAGCCGACCTTGCGACCCCGCTTTGCTTGATATACACGTCGGTGTTGCGAGATGTGTTGCCCGCATCGTCGGGCAGCCGGAGGCTCATGATGTAAGTTCCCGCGGGAAGCACTCCAAAGTCGAAGCCTCCTTCCTTATCGGTGGTGACTGATTTGGGAGTTGTGTTTGGAATCGACTTGTTGACGGCGGTGACTTGAATGCCCGGCAAGCCGGCCGGTTTGGCTTCGCGTTTGTCAATCGGTTTCTGGGTCGTCAGGCTGATGGCCGCGGCAAGCAGGCAGATCACCAGGATGACGGCTGCGGAAAGCATCAAGGTCTGAACGCTTTTTCGTTGAAGCATAATCTACTCCTTGTGGCGTCGGAGTTCGCTCAGCATTCGACGCGCGGGGAACCTCATACGTTGCGGCCGTTCCCGCCCGGTGAGTTTGAGCTGCGGTAGGATTGTATCAGAGACGCCGCTAATATGGAGTGCGGCGGCAAGGGTACTCCCGCGACGCCGCTTTGGTCTTCCCGATCTATTCAAACACCAGACGAAAAGCGGCGTCGCGGGAGTACCCTTGCCGCCGCACTCCATATCAGTCACGCGCTGACTGGTTCTTCGACAACGTGTTTGGCTGCCCCGGCTGATTGATAAACCGGCTGGCGGCGAGCGATGAAGACAAGGGCCAGCAGATACAGACCCGCTCCCACCAACAGCGCCTGATTGAAACCTGTGAGAATTGCTATCACCAGAGCCGCAACCGAACCCATCACCGAAGTCGCGCCGTTTACGCCCCACGCCCACGGGATGATCTCCGGGGCGCTGCGAGCCAGCATGCGAATTCCGATTGGCATCGGCATGCCCATCACCATCGCAAGCGGCGCCATCAACACTACCGCCAGCACGATTCGAATCTCGCGAGCCAGACCAACCAAGCCATAAAAGATCGGCGGCAGGGCTACGATGTAAACGACCACCAGCAGCACCAGAACGGCCAGCAGCTTCATCAACGCCGGCGTCAATCGCTCTTCGCTGACGCGTCCGCTCAGGTAGCTTCCAATCGCGCTGAACGCGAGCACTGAGAACAACACGACCGCGAGCGAATAAACCGGATGACCCAGGAACAGAATGAACTTCTGAATCATCGCCACTTCGACAATGATGAAACCCGCGCCCAGGCATGCAAAGTAGAGAAGGTAAGACAGCTTCGCGCCAACCCCGGTCGCAAGCGCGCGGCCGCGCACCAGCACCAGCGGCCCGATGATGAACAACAGAACCAGCACGCTTGTTATCGCAAGCAGCGCGAACAGAATCGAAGTGCCAAGGTTGGTCTTCTGCCACTCGCCCGTTGTTCCTTCGACCACGCGCCAGAGGTTCGCAAACCTGACCGAGTTGAAGAAGAACGGATTGTTGTCGCGCGTGGGCTCGACGTTTGTCTCGAAGCTTGCCCAAAGCGGGGCGGGATCCGCGGCTTCGATCATTTGAGTGAATACGTTCGAAGGGCGAGTGAGGGGCGTGAACAACAACTGGAAACCGTTGGTCTCAGCCACGTCTTCAATCACTCGCACTTCGTCGTCGGTGAATTCGCTTTTCTTGAAGATGTAGGTCGCAGGCGTGCGGTCGTAACCACTCCTCGCGTCGCGCACAAGCATAATGTGACGCGCCGGATTCGATATTCCGAGCTCGCTCATCATCGCGCGCGTGAGCGTGATCAATCGCAGCAGTTGATCGGGCGGCTCGAAGTACCAGCGCGTCATCGTCAACGCGCCGTCATCCGTGAGATGTGTGGCGTAGTCCTTGAACGCTTCGACGGTGTAGAGATTGTTTTCGCTGAGCGAGAAAGCGCCGGCGGCGGTCGCCGCCCAGGTGTCCACCATCGTCGCTTGAATGATGTCGTAGCGGTCTTTCGAGTTTCGAATGAAGCTGCGGCCCTCATCGACGACCAGCCGCACGTCCGGTTGCTGATAGATCGAACCGGAATAGCTCTTGAACGGCTCGGATGACATCACGTCGAGAGCGATGATCGGATTGATCTCGACCGCAGTGATGTGCTTCTGCCCGAAGACCCGCGCAGCCATCACGTCGTTGCCCCCGCCCGGCCCGATGATCAGCACGTTCGCGTCGCGTTTCAAGTTGTGCGCCAACGCGCTGATCGAATCACGTTCGTCTTGATGAATCGCCGAGTTGCTTGCGTCTTCGCTGATCCCTGTCGCGGCGTCGGCGTCTATCTTGATTTCGATCCCCGTGTCGAAGGCGCCTTCGACGGTGATGCGCGAGAACGAGTTCCATTTCGAGAACAGGACCCTCTTTTCTTCCAAGCCCTTCGATTTGCGAATGTCGATTCGATGAGTGTTGCTGTTGTAGACGACAAGCCCCGCAAGCCCAGCGGCCAGCACAAGCGAGCAAACGGCGGCCGCCCGGCTTCCTCCAGTTGCGAAACCAAACAACACCCCCGCAATCGCTCCGAGCGCTGAGACCAACAGCACGATGTTGATCGCGCCGATCGTGTTGAGCACGGGTATCAAGAGCAAGCACCCAAGCGCCGCGCCTGCAAGATCGAACAAGTAGAGCTTGCTTATCTCAGCCGCCAACCGCGTAATCGCTAGCGTCACCGCGCAGCCCGCAAAGAAGAACGGCAACGCCGACGCGCCGTAGATCCTCGCGAGCCGGTAGTAGTTTTCCGGACCGGTCTCGAACGTCAGCGGATTGGCGAGGATTACGTAGAGCGAAAAGAGATTGCTGAGGGCGAACAACATCGCAGCGGCGCTGAGCCACTGGCCGGTGCGTTCGGGCTTCAGCCCGCGTTGAACTATGTAGATGAACACGCCGCTCGCGCCTGAACCGAACAACGCAAGCGAGATCGCCATGAAAGCGAAGTGATAATACATCGTGGCTGAGAAGAGCCGCGTGAGGGAGAGTTCGAGCATCAGGACTGACAACGTGATGAGCGATATTCCCAGGAAGATCAGTCTTCGGTTCATTCAAGTCTCCGGTGAGTATTTGGAGTGCGGCGGATTATTTTGTCTTCGCCGCCCGATTGCGCCATCGACGACTGTGGGGGGGGTGGGGGGGGGGGTGGGTGGGGGGGGGGGGGGGGGACGAATGCCCGGGGGGTGGGGGGGGGA
>JBGQGO010000429.1:0-5300 GCA_041497455.1 Blastocatellia bacterium
ACACCGCGACGGGCTAACGCCGAAAAGAGAGAGAACCGCTCGACCATGAGAGGCGAATAGTCTGATTCATCGAGTTCGCCGGGAAAGAGAGGCGACCAGTTTCTCCAGTTCCCTCGTAATGCTAGCCGGATCATCGTCGTGTGGGAAGCTCACCGGCTCGCCGATTGTAACTGTTATCTGACCGCTCCGAGCGAATCTCTTGCGTGCTTTCTTAAGCTCGTACAAGCCGTCTATCCTCGCCGGTACGATCGGCACACTGAGGTTCTTAGCCAGCAAGCCTATGCCTTCCATGAACGGCTTCATCTCTCCATCCTGAGTGCGTGCGCCTTCGGGAAACACCAGTACGCTGTAGCCCCGGTCCATCGTCTCGCCGGCGAACGCGAAGCTTCTTCGAAAACCGCTCTTCTGTGGGAGCGGGAAAACGTTGAACAGCGAAACCACCAACACGTAGTTCGCCAGCCATATCAATCGCTGGAACCAGCCCGTTCCTGCCGGAGGATGACGCCAGCCGCGCAAGACCTCGCCTTCCATCGCGATCGCGAGCTTCCTTCGAAACCGAGCCGGCAGCGCTAGAAGAATCAACGCAGCGTCTACCATCGCGATGTGATTTGCGATGAAAAGCACCGGACCGCCTACATCGTCCAACCGCTCTTTGCCGATCACCGTCGCGCGGCTCATCCATCGTGTGAGTGGAAGAATGACGAGATAGAAAGCCACGAACCGAATCCAGGCCGTCGGAAACCGCTGCGCCCAGCCGGGATATTCGTACTGGACCGCTGTTTCGCGCGCACCTTCGCGAATCATCTTCTGGATGTCGCCCACCGTAGTTGCAGCACTGAAAGCCGCCTCGTCTATGTCGACCTGATAGTGGTCTTCGAGCGCGCCGAGCAACTCGACGCGGCCAAGCGAGTCGAGCTTCAGGTCCATCTCAAGATTCGCCGACGGGTCCACGTTTACCGCCGCTTCCCCGCTAACCCGAGCGATAGTGTTCACTATGAATGATGGTGCACGTTGCCCGTCATCCGTCGCCGGTCGTGCTGACCTCTGATCTCTGACCTCTGACCTCTGTTTTACCTTCTCCATCACAACCGGTTTGCGAATCTTCTGGGTCGGCGTTCGCGGGAAATCCTCTTCAGGCCAGACGATCCAGCGGCGAATCTGCTGATAAGGGCTGAGCGTCTCGTTGGCCCTCTTCACGACCGTCGCCGCGTCCGCTTGCTCGCCTCTCAGCAGCAGCACAGCCAAGGGCTCAAGTCCTTGCGCAGTGTCCACGCCGATGACCGCGCTGTCGCGAATTTCAGGTTGGCTGTTTAACGCGGCCTCCAGATCATCAGGGTAAATGTTCAGACCCGCCGCCGTTACGATCACGTCCTTCTTGCGGCTCTTGAAGTAGAGATTCCCTTGCTCGTCCAATTCCCCCACGTCGCCCGTTCGCAGCCAGCCTTCTTCGTTTGTTATTGGCCGCAGCCCGCCGCCCCAATAACCGGGCGACACGTTCTCGCCGCGCACCAAAATCTCTCCGCGCTCATCGAGCTTAACTTCGTGTCCGGGAAGCGTCTTGCCTATAGACCTGCGGCTCAGATTGAACGGATGATTGACGGTGATCAACCCCGCCGCCTCAGTCATCCCGTAGCCCTGCACGACCGCGAACCCCATCCTTCGCCAGAACGCTTCGGTTTCAGGCGACAACGCGGCGGCGCCTGAAAGCAATGACCAGAACTTCCAACCGAACTGACGATGAACCCTGCGAAATGTCCACCATCTTTTAAGGAAGTGCCGGTTCTCGGCCGCGAGCAGTTTCCGCTTGAACGAATCGCTTTCGCCTCGCTCCTCGTAGTCGCGTTCGATTTTGTTGCGCAGAGTGTCGAGCACCCGAGGCACGCTGACGATCACCGAGATGCGATGCTTCTTGACGGTCTCGATGATCTCCGAAGGGTTCAGCGAGTCTTGAAAGAACACCTCGGCGGCGAGAAGCTGCGGCACGAAGATGCCCATGAACTGGCCGAAGACGTGACTGAGGGGAAGCAGGTTCAGAAACCGCAAAGGGTGAACGAGGCGTTCGTACTTGAGGTACTTTTGAATCTCGGGTTCGAGCGGGTTGATGTTGGCAAGCACGTTTCGATGCGTGAGGCACACGCCTTTCGGCTCGGCGGTAGTGCCCGAGGTGAAGATGATCTCGGCAATGTCGCTGGCGACGATTTCTTCAGCCGCGTACGGCTCAGTCGAATGAAGCGACAGAGCGTCTGAGAGGTCTTCAAGCAACAAGCCCGGCAGGCCCAGATTCGAATCGCGCAGTCTTTCGCCGCTGTAGACAATCAGCTTCGCTTCGACCTGCTGTTGAACGCGGGTCGCGAATTCGGGCGAGCTTTCAAAATCGAGCGGCACAACGATGACGCCTCGCAGCAGACAGCCAAAGAAAGCGGCCACCCACTCGGGGCTGCTCTCGGCCCAAAACAGGACGCGGTCGCCCTTCGATACGTTGCGAGCTTCAAGCTCGCGCGCGAACTGAAAGGCCGTCGATCGAAGACGTGTGTATGACCATCGCGAGACTCTGAGCCCGCGTCGATACGCGAGCGCAGTTTGTGAACCGTGCTTCCGGGAGTCATCGAGAAAAGTAAGAAGGTTCTTGCGCATGTTCACCGAGCGAAGCTCGCAGCCAACCCTCCGGCGCGTCGTCACTGACTATCATATGCTGCGCCGAACAGCGTTTTCCAGCGGACACTGATGAGCAGGTGTTGTTACCTGGCAGGCGCCTCTAGTATCATTGGAAACTAATGGAGCACATGAGAATTGAGAATTGAAAAGGTTCCCCAATTTGCATTTTCTAATTTTCAATTCTCAATTTTCAATCTTCTAATCTAAATTTCGATTCATGGACAACCTGGTCTTATCAAACATCTTCTACCGCAAGACCCGAACGGTCACGACTATAGTAGGCGTCGCGCTGGGCGTGGTGCTCGTAGTCCTGACGGTCGGGATCGCTCACGGATTCCTGCACGATCAGGGCCGGCGCAACGCGGCCGTCACCGCCGAAATCATGCTCGGCCCGCCGGGCTCGACCTTTGGCTTGAGTTTGAACCCTACCCTCTCACTTCCGCTGGAAGTTGCCGGCAAGATCCGATCTATCGACGGTGTACGTGACGTCGTGCCGGTAGGTCAGTATCTCAGCGGGCACGTGATTGACGGAATCGAATATGACTCGTTCACCCGTGTATCCGACCTGCGCATAGTCGATGGACGGCCTCTGGTGTCCGGCGACGAAGCCATCATCGATCGCATCCAGCAGAAGCAGCGAAATCTTAAAGTCGGCAGCGAGATGGAAATCTTCGACCGCCCATTTCGCATAGTCGGCATATTCGAGCCGGAATCACTCGCGCGAATAAAGGTGCCCCTGGCGACGATGCAACAGTTTTTGAACCGGCAGCTCTGTTCAATGTTGCTGGTGAAGCTGAGCGATCCCTCGAGACAAGAAGAGGTGGCCGCGCGGATCAAAGAGCTCTTCCCCGACAACAGCGTGACGCTCACTCGCGATCTGCCGATACTGATTGGGCGCGGCATACCGGCGCTTCAGACCTTCTTGAGCGTCGTGATCGCGCTGTCGATCCTGGTCAGCTCGTTGGTCATTTTGCTCACGATGTATACAACGGTAGCCGAGCGCACGAGACAGATCGGCGTGCTGAAAAGCCTTGGCGCGTCAAAGTTCTGGATCGCGAGCGAGATCGAAAAGGAAGCCTTGTTGATAAGCGCGATGGGTGTGCTGGCAGGTTCGCTGCTCGCGGTCGCCGGCAAATTCGCCATCACGCGGCTGACGCCGGTCAGCGTCGAGCTTGAACCGCTGTGGCTATTCTACGCGCTCGCGCTGGGATTGCTGGCGGGTGCGCTCGGCGCGCTTTATCCGGCGCTTCGCGCGGCAAATCAAGACCCGGTTACCGCGCTCGCGTATGAGTAGCAACGCGTCCTCCTCTCCTGTAATATCACGCCTTGAAGGACCGGTGAACTCTCATGTACTGCCCTGGCTGCGGCTCGAACAATCAGCCTGAAATAAAGTTCTGCACGCGATGCGGTACGAACCTCGGCGTCGTAAGCGAAGCGCTCACCGGCAAGATCGCGGGGAAAACCGGCGCCGATGATCGTATGGCTGAGCTGATGAAAGATTACTACAGCGGCCGGCGCGACACGATTACCGGCGCCGTGTTGATTCCGGCGGGCCTTCTAGTCATGGCCATACTGTGGGCTTCGGGAATGAAGCCGATAGGCGCGTTCTTCATCGTCTGCTGGATGTTCTTCTGGGGAGCGTCGGCCCTGGCTGGTGGGCTCGGAAAATGGATCGCCTCGAAGGGCGAGTTGAAATCACTCGGATACGGCTCCCAGAGCCAGATTCAAGGTGGCCCCATCTCGCAGGCCGGATCGGCCAATCAAGCTCAGTTGGCGCCTTCGGGCTACTCGACGGGACCTGTTGGGTATCCTGGCAGCGTAACCGAGCAGACAACACGCCAACTGGATGAACGCGGATATGCGCAACCGCCCGAACGCGAGCGGGAGCCGAGCCCGTAGAACGGAGTCGCCTTGTCGTCTGAGACGACGCCCTGAAACGATGAAGAGTTCGTAGTCCGGCCTTCAGGCGGAAGTTGGTATGTTAGTCTCAGGCGACGCGCTACGAACTTCCGCCTGAAGGCCGTACTACGAACTCTCTCATAGGAGGCAACGTGTACTGTCCAAGCTGCAGCTCTCACAATCAAGACGAAGTGAAGTTCTGTACTCGCTGCGGCACGAACCTAGGCGTTGTCTCCGATGCGCTAAGCGGAAAGCTCGCCAGCCAGTCTCAGGTCGATGAGCGGTTGGTGAAGTTATTCAAGGATTACTATCGCGGCCGCAACAGCGTGATCATTGGCGGCGTCGCGAGCGCAGTAGCATTATTCAAGGTTGTCCTCTTCGCGCTGCTCGGTGTCCCAACCAAACCAGATTTCCTTGCTACTCTTGCGGCGATGTTGCTCCTCTATGGAATCATCGCGATGATCTGGGGAATCGCAAGATGGAACAATTCAGCAAGCGAGATCAAAGCGATTGAACGCGCTGGCTCACAGGGCGCATCGCTCCGATCCGCACAGGATCACCCCGGTTTGCTATCGGGTGAGCCGGCCAGCATACGCACGGGAGTTCTTTCGACCGACCCAATAGATTCTCCGGCCAGCGTCACCGAACAAACAACACGGCTCCTGGATGAACGCGGATACGCGCGACCGCCCGAACGAGAGCGGGAGCCAAGCCCGTAGCAAGGAGTCGCATGAGGCGACGTCCCG
>JBGQGO010000430.1:0-5295 GCA_041497455.1 Blastocatellia bacterium
GCGGAAGAAGGCGCGCCTCAAGGCGAAGAAGGCGGCGCGAGCTTGATGATCAAGGAAGGCGCACTCGAGAACCCGCGCCCGCAGGCTATTTTTGGATTGCATACCGCCGGCTTCGAAGTCGGCCAGATCGGCTACCATTCAGGCTCGGCGATGGCTTCGTCAGACCGGTTCACGATAACGATTCGCGGCAAGAAGTCTCACGGCGCGGTGCCGCAGGGCGGTATAGACGCGGTCGTGGTAGCCGCAGAGTGCGTCACGGCTCTGCAAACAATACGCAGCCGGCGCATCGATCCGCTCGAGCCGCTGGTCATCACTATCGGCACGATCAATGGCGGTGTCCGCAACAATATCATTGCCGACGAGGTGAAAATGGAAGGCACGATGCGAACGTTGAACGAAGATGTTCGGTCGCGCGCGAAGGAGTTGATGCGGCAGACTCTCGCAAGCGTGACGTCTGCCTACGACGCAAAGTTTGACTTGTCGTTCGACGACTCGAATCCTGTGACGTACAACGATCCTCAACTTGTTGACCAAACGCTGCCAACGATCCGGCGCATAGTCGGAGACGCAAACGTCGTCTCGCTCAAGCCGTTCATGCCAGCCGAAGATTTCTCCTACTATCAGAAGGTCATTCCCGGCTTCTTCTACTTTCTGGGCGTCGGCAACAAAGCGAAAGGGCTTATGCCCGCGTGGCACACTGCGGACTTCGATGTCGATGAAGAGAGTCTTGTAGTAGGTGTGAAGGTGATGTCGAACGTGCTGCTTGATTACCTGGATCGCCACGCCGCGCAAAAGTAACTCACAGCTTGCTTGGCGAGACCTGTGCCGCAGTCAACTGCGGCACCGGGAACTTCTTCAGTATCTTCCATACGATGACCAAACTCCCGTCGTCATCCTGGCTAACGATCCGAAACGCAACCAGAACGTCCGAGACGCGGTAGCCAATGGACCGGAGAAGATACGAGTTCTTCCTCTTAACGGGAACACGGTTCTGGTAGGTGAAGCCGTTCATATCGAATCCTGCCGAGGCTCGCCTCTGCTGATCGCGAGCGCCCGGTTCTGCCGTTGGTGCCGCGAACGTCGAAAGGAACTGCGCGGCGGGATGATCGAGCGTGACCTCTTCAATCGCTACCTTCCCGAGCCTTGTAAGAAACCCAAAGTCTGCGCCCGCGAAGCCAACGCTGAACTGATTCTGCTGAAGCTCTATATCCGACCCGTAGCCGTATTCGTGAGTCAGCCTCGCAAACGAGTAGTACGCTCCTCCACCTTGTATCGTCAGCTTGTCCTGAAAGACCTCTCTTGGAAGCAAGCGGATCAAGCCGGTATCAGGCTGGCTAAGAAACTCATCGTACTTCGCTCGATCTTTGGCGGAAGGCGCGAGGAACTGTTGCTCCGTGTCCTTCAGCTCTCCAACCAGCGCGCGAATCTCGTTTTCCAGAGCGGCCCGGTCCACCGATTGGGCGCGCGCCGCGGTTGCAAGGAAGGCAACAAAGATAAAGACGACGATGAATGAGTAGGCGCGAGCACGAATCATGAATCACCTCGCAGTCTCAGTTCTTCGCTTGGAGTTCAGATCGGTCCTGCAATTGCGCGCTTGCGCCCATCAGTATGCCAAAAACTAGAATCGAAAGCAGGAAGGAAACGAACCATCTTGATCGGGGCACAGAAACCTCCCCCACGAATCACGAGCGGAACGTTGAAGCGCTCTAATTTTATTCCCGCTTGCAAGCGAGGTCCATACAGAATCGAATGACCGCACCTTTTCTGCTATCATCCCTCGCGGCCGTTCAGCAAAAGGAACCATATGAGCGAATCGAGCGATCACAGCAAGGTCCTGGTAACCGGCGCAACCGGATTCGTCGGCAGCCACCTCGTCGATTCTCTGGTCGAGCGCGGGAGCGACGTCCGATGCCTCGTGCGCAAGTCAAGCAACCTGCGATACGTCAAGCATCCGCAAGTCGAGTTAGCATACGGCGGCTTGGATGATTCGACTGACTGGGACGAAGCGCTGGCCGATGTCGACCTCATCTATCACGTGGCAGGTACGACCTTCGCGCGCCGCGCCAAGGATTACTTCACGGTCAATCATCAGGGCACGGAAGCGTTACTCGCTGAAGCGGTCAAGCGTCGCGATCGCATCAAGAGGTTCGTGTACATCAGCTCGCTCGCGGCAGTCGGTCCGGCCCGCGACGGCGTCCCCGTCGACGAAGACACGTCCCCCGCGCCGATCACTCCCTACGGCCGCAGCAAGCTCATGGCCGAGGAGGCAGTGCGCGTCGTCTCCGATCTGTTGCCGGTCACGATCGTCAGGCCGCCCGCGGTGTATGGTCCGCGTGACTACGGCATCTTTGAGTTCTTCAAGGCGGTCAAAGGCGGCATGTTCCCGATGATCGGCCGGGGCGACAAGCGAGTGAGCCTCGTTCACGCGCGCGATCTTGTCGACGGAATCATCCTCGCGGGTGAAAGCGAGGCATCGTTGGGGCGGACTTATTTCATATCGAGCGAAGACAACTACTCGATGCGCGCGGTCGCCGATCTGATGGCAGCGCTGATGAGGAAACGCCTGCGCGCCTTCGCAATCCCTCGCGCCGTTGCTTATGGCGTCGCAGTCGCAGCCGAAGCGGCGGCCGCCTTGATGGGGAAACCGCCAGTCATCAATCGCGACAAAGTCACCGACCTCTCGCAAACGGGATGGACGTGCTCAATCGAACGCGCACAGAGCGAGCTTGGCTACAGTCCGCACGTGCCGCTCGAAGAGGGACTGCGCGAGACCCTCGCGTGGTACAAAAGCGAGGGCTGGCTGTGAGAAGCGAAAGGCAACGGGGAGAGGGGGAGAGGGGGCGAAGGGGAGATGGAGCGAGGGGACGAGGGGACGAGGGGGCGAACCGGTGTCCGAAAAAGCTCACGACTCAAGACAACAATACACACGGCTCAATCCTGCTGATACAGTTGTCATTACTTATCTTGTAATCGTAGCGATCCTGATTTCAATCTTCAGCCATCGAATCGACTGGTGGCTCTGGCTGTGCGTCGGGCATGCGACCGCAGTCGCGGTCGTGGTCTTGATGGCGAGATTTCTCCCCGTCTCCCCGTCTCCCTCTCTCCCCGTCTCCCTCTCTCCCCGTCTCCCTCTCGCATGTTTCGTCCGTGGCTGGTATCCGGTCGCGCTGATCCCGATCACCTACAAAGAACTGAGCTACCTGATACCGCTCATTCACCCGCGCGACTTCGACACGACGCTTGCCGGGATTGATCATCGTTTTCTCGGTGTGCATCCAACGGTGTGGCTCGAGCGATTTTTGTGGCCCCCGCTAACCGAAGTCCTTCAGCTCACGTATTCGACTTACTACTTTCTGCCGCTTGTCCTCGGCGTAGTTCTGTGGCGACGGCGATCGTTTCAGAAGTTTCACTTCTGGGTGTTCATAGCGGTGTTAGGGTTCTATTTGTCGTATCTGGGGTACATTACAGTTCCGGCGATCGGCCCGCGCTTCCTGTCTTCGATAGTTGAAGCGCAAACAATACCGCTAACAGGAGTCTGGTTGTTTGGGCCGGTTCGCGAGATGCTGGACCGCGCCGAAGGAATTACGCGCGATTGCTTTCCAAGCGGTCACACTGCACTTACTCTGCTGGTGCTCTTCTATGCACGCAGTTTTCACCGGAAAGTTTTCTGGTGGCTGTTGCCGTTGGGGACTGGCGTCATCGTTTCAACGGTGTATTTGCGCTACCATTACGTGATCGATGTTGTCGCGGGCGCTCTCCTGGCAGTCGCGATCGTGATGATCGCGAAGCCGTTGTATCGCCGGCTCGGTGGACATGAAATTCGCGAATCGGAGTGATCCTCGCTAACGTGTTCAACGTACGCTGCAACTCGGGCGTGACTGGGGTATAATCCCGGCGTCAACAAGTAACAACGCATTTAGCATTGCGCATTCCTGGGGCGCTGATAAGAAGGTTAGTATGAGCACAAGAACTCAAGCGACAATCGAAGACCTTTACCATGTTCCCGACGACGGTAAGGCCGAGATTGTGGATGGAGAACTCGTACTTATGAGCCCCACAGGAGACCTGCCCAGCACAGCGGCCAGCGAAATATTCGTCAGTCTGCGCGAGTATGCGCGGCGCACAAAAACGGGCCGCGCCTACAACGATAATGCCGCCTTCATCGTCAACCTGCCAAACCGGAGATCATTGAGCCCGGATGCTGCTTTCTACATTGGTCCTCGTGCTGGCGCTAAGTTTCTTGATGGCGCGTCAATCTTCGCCGTCGAGGTTAGAAGCCAGGAAGACTATGGGCGCAGGGCTGAACAGAAGATGGCCCAAAAGCGCGCGGACTACTTCGCCGCCGGAACGCTGGCCGTGTGGGATGTCGATGTTCTCCGGGATCAAGTCATCAGATGCTACCGCTCTGATGATCCTGACTCGTCCAAGCTGTTTCACTGCGGTGAAATCGCCGGCGCTGAACCGGCGCTGCCAGGGTGGACCATGCCGGTTGATGATCTATTCGCTTGATTGCTAAGCTGGCGTTGATGTGTGATACCCATCCGGACACCCATCACGCTTCACGAATCACTTTTCCGGGGGAGCTTCATAACGAGGCTGAGAGTCCCGCTTGGGAGACCCCTTGAACCTGATACGGATAATGCCGTCGAAGGGAGAAACAATGACGACTTCAAAGAATCCAGAACCACACACAGAAAGTAAGTTTCAGTTTCCAAGCTCATCCAGAATCTACGTCCAGGGCAGCAGCTCGGACATTCGCGTCCCGATGCGCGAAGTGCACTTGAACGTGACCCGCGGCGTGAACGGCTCGGTTGAAGAGAACCCGCCGGTTCGCGTCTACGACCCGAGTGGTCCGTGGGGCGATCCCAACGCGACGTGCAGTGTCCACGACGGACTGCCTGCGCTTCGCCGCGAGTGGATCATCGCGCGCGGCGACCTCGAAGAGTACGACGGCCGCGAGATTCTGCCGCAGGATGACGGCTACCTGACCGAAGGCGCTCGCGAATACGCGCTCGTGAAAGATAAAGGCCGGCTTGATCCTTTTCCCGGAGCGCGTCGCCGCCCGCTTCGCGCAAAGCCCGGCTGCGCGGTCACGCAGATGCACTACGCCAAGCGCGGCGTCATCACGTCAGAAATGGAGTTCATCGCGATTCGCGAGAACATGGGCCGCGCCCGCGCATTCGAATCCGCAAAGAACGGCGACCGCAGCGCGCTCGACTTTCAGCACGCGGGGCAGTCGTTCGGCGCGAAGCTGCCTTCACACATCACCCCCGAGTTCGTACGCGACGAAGTAGC
>JBGQGO010000431.1:0-5295 GCA_041497455.1 Blastocatellia bacterium
GAAACCATTCCTCAACCTGTTTGACGAAGGCTGGATCGTGGACCAGCGCGGTGTCAAAGCGTTCGCCGACAGGGCTATCATCATCCTCACCTCCAACGCCGGACAGCAGGTCATCTCCGATATGTCGAAGGCCGGCAAACCGATAGACGAAATAATCAAGGCAGTGAAGGAGGCTCTCCCGAATACCCAGAACGATCACGGGCAAAAGGTATTCTCGCCTGAGTTCCTCGCGCGCATAAAACGGATCATCATTTTCAAACCGCTCGACGAGGCCGCGATGGAAGGCATCTGCCGGAAGATGTTGCGAAGGATGGAAGCCAGTTGGAGAGAGAAGCGCGAGAAAACGCTCATCGTGCCCGACGCTTTAGTAAAACACATCGCGCATCAAAGTCACGTGGAAAACGAAAGGTCCGGCGGCAAAGAAGGCGGCCGCATCGTCAGCAAGCTGATGTCTGAGTTGATCGAAGCGGTCATACAGCAAGAGCAAGGCGAGCGCGAGAGCGAATACAAAGCCTGCGACACTATCAAGCTCATTTTTCTGCCGCCAGAAAAGACCGAAGCCTTCGTGCCTGGAAGACCAGCCAAAGTGGCCGTGAGCTTTACTCGGCAAGAACCATCACCGCCATCAGAGTGTGTAGCCGAAGCCCTCGCCTTGCTCAAGCAAGAAGTGGGCGCCACTGACGGACCTAACGCGCTTCGAGCCGCAGCCGCGAATAGTCTGGCTCGCGTGGAAGAAGGACTGAAGCGATGGGCTGGGCGCACTCCGGAGACGAACGGAATACCCGAAGATTTACTCGATCGATTCCGCGACGCATGTTCGCAGCTCGAGGCGCACGCCAGAGAATCAGAGCACGAGGCCCGCGCGATTGTCGAGCGATTGATTGCCGATCTGGGCACGGCGCGAGGAGGAGCCGCGCAGTGAGCAGCGCGCAGGAAAACAAACCGAACGCCGACATGAGGTCTTTTCAAGGAAGGACGCTTTGCGGCAGCTATCTGCTCGGTGAGTACGTCAGCGAAGGTAATTTCGGCGCCGTGTACAGAAGCGAGCAGCAGTTCCTCGGCCGGACGGCGCGGCGGGTTGCAGTGAAGCTGAGCAAGCACACGGACATCACCACCGAAACTGCGAGAGACATTTTCGCTGACGCTTTTCTGCTCGCCGAAGCCATGGACGAGATGACCGACGCCCTGGCGCGCAGCTACCTCGTTCACGTTTACGACTTGGGGCTGGCGGCCGAGCTTGATAGCAGGGCGTTCGTGGTGATGGAGTTTGTGCAGGGCACAACTC
This sequence comes from Blastocatellia bacterium, assembly GCA_041497455.1. Lineage (GTDB taxonomy): Bacteria > Acidobacteriota > Blastocatellia > UBA7656 > UBA7656 > Onstottus_A. Next base: position 1,286 of record JBGQGO010000431.1, read on the forward strand.
TCAAAACGCAGTTCGACTCATACAAGATGGGCGGCGCGCACGGGCGAGTCCCCGCGAACTTGCTGCTCAAATGGACGCGACAGATCTGCCATGCCCTTAAGGAGCTTCACTCGCTCGCCCCTCCCGTTTTGCACCGAGACCTGAAGCCGGACAACATCCTCCTCGGGGTAGACAACAACGTGCGAGTCGTTGACTTCGGTCTTTCGGCGAAGCTGTTGAGCAGCGGCATCGTGCCGGGAGTAGCCGGGACTATTACTTACATGTCCCCCGAGACTAGCCAGGGCGAGAGCGTTCCGGCTTCCGATGTTTATTCTATCGGGCTGATCCTGTATGAAGGTCTCACCGGCAGGCTCCCCTTCGATCACATCATCGTTCCGCCGGATTTGCCGAAGGCATTTCACAGCGACTGGCTTTACAAGCAGAAGAGCAACATTCACCCAACTCCTGTGTCGTTCATGAATAACACCGTGAGTCCCGAGCTCAACGCTGCTGTGATGCGCTGCCTTGCGTTCAATCCGCGAGACCGCTTCTTCAACGCGAGCGAGCTGCTCGAATCGCTGGAACCAAAACCGGCGTCAGATTCGCCCGATGTGGAAGCCTTGAACGAGGGACGGCGACTGAGGGCGACTGATGACCTTGACGCGGCCCGGCGCGCATTCGAGCGCGGGCTCACTACTCGCTCGAGCTCGCAGGAAACACGCTTCCTGCTTCTGCGCGGGCTGGGCGAGTTGCTGGCGGCGGCGGGCGATCACAGGATGGCTGCCGCTCGGCTGGTCGAAGCGTGGGAACTGGCGAAGAACACAGCCATCCTTCGCACCCGAAGAGAGCGGGCCGAGTTGTTGAAGCAGATTGAGGACGCATACCGCGCAAGCGGCAATCCCTATCAAGCTGACAGATATCAGACTCTTGCAACGCAAGAAGTGGTGCGGAGGTAGTCCGATGGAGCCTAAGAAGTCTCTGCTGGGCTGGTTCACAAAAGAAGGCCGGGTGAAAAACAAATGGGCCGGCGCGCTCGCTGATTCGGATCAAGCGCGCAGCCTCGACTCCTTGCGCGAGGTGCAGCAAACCATTTGCAAAGACCCTCCCGCGCTCACGCATCTGTGGAAACCTTTCCTCGATTCTCTTCTGGCCGCCGGGCGCGTCCGCGCTCTTACCGAGGCAGACCTGAAAGCGGCTGAAGAGATGGGCGACGCAGTTCAGAGCGTCAGCGGTTCTGCGATTCACCCCGAACAGGTTTGGCTGCGCGTGGTTGAAGCGCGCGATGCCCGGGCAGAAGAGCGGCCGGCGCGAGAGCTGCTGGCGCGATGCTACAACTCTCGAACCGCGAGCGCCGAAATGAGAGCTCATTGCGCGCGCAGCCTCGCTCGCCGCGGCGCGAAGGGCGACAAGCAAACAAAGATCTACCTCGACCACTTGCGCCACGCGCCCGACGTTCGGAAAGAAACCGACGTGCTGAAGCTGCTCGAGGCGATATGCGACGTTGACTTCAACTCTCCGAAAGTCAACATCAAGCGCGCGGGCGAGATGGCCAAGAAACTGTCTGAGGCTTCAGCGCAGGTCGATGGAATGCACAGAGCTTTAGGGATGCACTTTTTGCTTGGCAGGCAAGACCCGGAGAAAGCAGCAGCGCATTTCGAAGACGCACTGGAGTCGAACGAAAAGGACAAAGCCGCGCTCATCGGGCTGCTGGCTGCATGCACGCAAACCGGCGACTACGACGAGGTCGCGAGAATCGCCGAGGAGAGCGTTATCGTCGATGACCCGGTTGTGCGCGGACTGGTTACGCTCAGTGCGACGCTCGACTGGCTCGAGACTTTCGAGCAGCCCGGCCCGCCTCCCGCCAAGGCTCAAGCAATCGAGAGCATGAACCTGGTCAAGTATGCGGGCGACAAAGTGGAAGTGGCGGCCGGCAGGCTTCACCTGCTCGAAGGAAACGCGGAGCGCGCGAATGAGATTCTTTTGCCGCTCGCCAACCGCCGGCGCGACGACCTTCGCCTTGGCTATTATGCCGCGTGGGCCTCGCTTCTCAGAGGAGATGCTAAAGGACTCGAGTTGCGATACGAGTCGCTCGGTGACTGGCCGGGCCGGTGGATGGTCGCTTGTTTGATGATCGATGAAGACCGGACTCTCGCCCAGAGCGGCCGCTTGCCTTTGAAGACCGGACAGGTTCCGGCCAGGTACTCGTCAGTCTTTCAGGCGCGGTTAGCGCTCGCGCGGGCAACGGAGGTGACAGCGCCACGCTGGGAACCGGGCGCTGACCTCGAGGGTGACCTCGAAGCGTTGCGGGTAGTTCTGGCCTGCGCTGTCCTTGAGCGGGACAGACAGGAGATGGATCGCAATCTTGAACGGCCGCTGCTTGCGCGGTTGCCGCTTGCGGATCAGGTCACGTGGCGCGGGCTGAGGGAGATTTGCTTCGGAGACCAGATGCAGGGGCGCGCCTTGCTTGAAGAAGCTTCGGTCAGGTACGGCTACCGGCGCGCGACTATGATTCTCGCCGTCCACTATCTCGAACAAGGCAAAGTGGGAGATGCAAGAGGACTGCTCGATCGAATAGGCACGGGGCGCGCGAGTGCGAGGATAAGGTTGCTGCGCGCTTACGTTGACGCGCGCGAAGGTCGCACCGAAGGCGCGGCTAAAGAGCTGGAGGAGCTTGCCGCCGAAAACGAGGCCCGCGCCAAGTATGCGCTCGGCAATCTCTACCTCGATCGCGCGGAGCAATCGCGCAAGACGAATCAACCGGATCGCACAAAACTCTATCGTGAGCAAGCGGCGGGCATGCTTCAGTCCGCGCTGAAAGCCGGCGCGAATCGCCTGCCTGCCGATTGCGAGGTGCTTGCGGCGTGTGCAGAGTTTCTCGCTCGCCCTGAGGAACAAGCCCGGCGCCTCGCGACGCTCGGAGAGGAAGTCGATCAGCTTGACGGCGCGCGACGCAAGCCGTGGATCGTGTGGAATGCCGCAGTCTCGCAAATGTGGTGCGGGGATGCAGACGACGTTTGCGAAGCGGGAGAGAAGCTGATCGAGATGCTTGACGAAGTGGAGTGCGTCGAACCTGAGGTGCTTGATGCGATCGGCCAGGCCATCGCGCGGGCTTCGATAGAGGTTGACTCGACGGCGCAAGCGGACAGGCTGATGCGCCTGCTAGACAAGCTCAGCGCGCGCGCTCCAAACCTCAAGCGCTATCACAGGCTCGCCGTGACTGCCGCAACGCGACTGCGCCGCAACGACAGCCAAACGCGCGAGCAGGCGCGGCGGCAAGCGGCGCGGCTGGCGAAGCTCGATCCGGGCAATGTTCCGATAACGCTGTTGCTATCAGAAATCGAGTTGGAAAACGGCAATCGAGCTGAAGCCGTTACAGCTCTGCAGGAAGCGGCGCCGGAGGACGATTTCGAACGCCAGTTGTGCGCTTGCCTCGCGGACTTGCTTCAGGGCCGCGCGACTTCCGTTGGGATTGCTCAAACAAGCTCGCAGGGGGCGAATCTTCTGCGCGCCGCCGCACATTTCGCGGCAGGCGCGACTGATCGCGGATTTGACGCGATTGTCACAGCGATGCATAAAGCTGCGGACGATGCTTCGGAGGTCGTCAAACTCGGCAAGTTCATCCCGTCGCTTTGCGCACAGTCGGCCGGCGCGAACGCGCCGCCTGCGTTGGTTGAGATGATCCGCAAAATGGCGGACTCAACCGGTGACGGCAAAGACACGCTGACCGTCGCTCGTTGTGCTGCCGCGATAGGCGAGAACGATGCAGCCCGCCGGTTGTGGGAAAAAGCGCTGAAGCGAGAAGCTGCGGATAGCCCGCTCCGTCAGGAATATGCCGCATATCTCTGCCACCTATCGGTGGTGACTCGCAACTCAGGCAAGAGCCCTGAAGCGGCCGACACGCTTCGCCGAGCGATTGATATTCTCGAAGGCGGCAAGCGCAAAAGCCCCGAAACAGGCAGCCGGAGCAAGGCGAAGCCCGGGAAGCAAGCAAAGGGCGCGAGCGGCGGTATCAGCGCGGTTCATTTCGATTC
>JBGQGO010000432.1:0-5294 GCA_041497455.1 Blastocatellia bacterium
CGAAGGTTCGAGCGGCTCGTCGAGCAAAGCCCGTTTCAGTTTGCCGAGTTAGAGCTGATCCCGATCCGCAAGCTCCGGCTGGTAGCAAACCGGCTCACGCGCGAAGTGACGACATCAGTAGTGCGGTGCAAGCTGATTCCGCGACGATAGCTCTTAGCGACCCTGCCGCAGCCCATTTTGAACCGCGGCGGCCTATTTGGACTGCGGCGGCCCTCTGTGCGTTGACGCCGCTATTGCTAACGGACCCCTGCTCACCAAAAATCGGCGTCAACGCACAGAGGGTCGCCGCAGTCCAAATATGTGCCGCCCCAGCTCAGGCGGCTTCCGCTGGCTGCGCATCACTCGAGTGATGGCTCAGATATGCCATCACTTCGGCGTGCATTTTCTCAATCTCGGCAAGATAGGCCCCAGCCATCGCAGCGAAGTTCTCAGGCTGGACACTGACACGGAATTGCGCAACCAGCCCCTCGAAATAACTGATGCGTTCCTGCGTGCCTTTAAGTTCCTGATCGTTTTGAATCATGGTTGTTTCTCCCGCACTAGGACAATCCCATGCAGGGTCTGATCTCGCTTGATTTGCCAATCTTAGCCTAAGTAGCGAGCCATCGCTTCGTCCCACTTATCCTGAGCTCTGAGAATGAACTCGATCACTTCGCGAACCGCGCCTCGCCCGCCTCCGCGCTCGGTCACGATGTGTGAGTGCTGTTTGGTTTCTTCAACCGCGTCCGCGACCGCAACGCCGAGACCCGCCCGCCGCATCAGAGGTATGTCGACTACGTCATCTCCGACGTAGCAGACTTCTTCATCCGCCAGTCCTTCTTCGGCGAGTACCTTTTCGTAAGGCTCCGTCTTCACCCAGGCCATCTCGTAGAGGTGGGCCACGCCAAGCTCCTTCGCCCGCGCTCGCACGGCCGACGACTTCCGCCCCGAGATGATCGCTATGCGCAAGCCCGCGCGCTGAGCCATCACTATCCCGTGACCGTCCTTGACGTCGAATGCTTTGGTTTCGTCGCTGCCGGGCAGCATAATGATTCGCCCGTCGGTGAGCACGCCGTCGCAATCAAGGATCAGCAGCTTGATCTTGCGCGCGCGGTCGATGATGTCTTGATCTGCGTCAATCACTCGCACTCCTCAACGGTAGACTTCTTTCAATTGATCGAACCGGTCGATCATCACATCGGGTTCGCTTAGGCGCAACTGCTCCGCTGTGCGAAATCCAAAAGTGACGCCGCAAGTCCGAGCGCCCGCGCGACGGCCGGCGTTGATATCGTTCTCGCTGTCGCCAACCATCACCGCATCGGCAGCCGGCCCGCCCAGCAATCGTATCGCTTCAAGCACCGGCCTCGGATCGGGTTTTCGCGCCGGCGTCGTATCTCCGCCGACTATCACGTCGAAATACTTTGCGATGTCGAAGTGGTCGAGGATGATCTTCGTGAAGCGAACCTCCTTGCTAGTGACGACGGCCTTACGTTTGTTCCCGAACGATCCGAGCGTCTCGGCGACTTGCGGATACAGCCTCGTAGTCTTGAGCATCTCCTCCGCATAGTGGCGGTGCATCAGAGCGATGCCTTTTGCGTGAAGAGCTTCTTCCGGCGGCTGGTGATTCGGATCGGTGGCAGTAAGACAACGATGGACCAGCACGCGAACGCCGTCGCCCACGAACCCGCCTACCGTGGCTTCATCGAGCGGCAAACGATCGAGGTCGGCGAGCATCAGGTTGATCGAGTTGGCTAAGTCGGTCTTCGAGTCGATGAGCGTGCCGTCGAGATCGAAGAGCATCAGGGAGACGTGCAACATAGCGGGGGAGCGGAGGTGCAGAGGCGCAGAGGCGAGCATTTGGCGGGTTGTTTCTCGCTGGCCCGCTCCCGTGCCCCTCAGCTCCTCTGCTCCTCTGCTTTATTCTTCCTCCTCTTTAAGCTTGGCGAGCACGCCAAAATCTTCGAGCGTCGTCGTGTCGCCTCGAACCTCGCTGCCCGATGCGATCTCGCGTAGCAATCGCCGCATGATCTTTCCGCTTCGCGTTTTGGGTAGCGCGTCGCTGAAGCGAATGTCGTCGGGCTTGGCGAGCGCGCCGATCTCTTTCGCAACCCAACGGCGCAGCTCTTCCTTCAACTCATTCGAAGGCTCGTTCCCCAGCTCGAGCGTCACAAACGCGGCGATAGCCTGGCCTTTTATCTCATCCGGTCTTGCGACGACCGCCGCCTCTGCCACCCTGGGATGGGCCACCAGAGCCGATTCCACCTCCATCGTCGAAAGGCGGTGGCCCGACACGTTGATCACGTCGTCGACCCGGCCCATGATCCAGAAGTAGCCGTCCTGATCTTTTCTTGCGCCGTCGCCCGCGAAGTAAACGCCTGGAATGTCGGACCAGTACTGACTCACGTAGCGGTCGGGATCGTTGAAAATCGTACGCAGCATCGCAGGCCAGGGCCGCTTGATCACCAGGAGGCCGCCCGAGCCGGGCGGAACCGGCTCGCCCTGACGAGTCACTACATCGACGATCACGCCTGGGAACGGCCGCGTCGCGGAACCGGGTTTGGTCGCGATCGCGCCGGGCAGCGGTGTGATCATTATCATCCCGGTTTCCGTCTGCCACCACGTGTCGACGATGGGGCAGCGCTCGCGCCCAATGACTTCGCGATACCACATCCACGCTTCGGGGTTGATAGGCTCGCCGACCGTGCCCAGCAGTCTAAGGCTGTTCATCTCGTAGCGGCGCGGCCAGCGCTCGCCCCATTTCATAAAAGCTCGAATCGCAGTCGGCGCCGTGTAGAACACATTCACCTTGTGCCGCTCGATCATCTGCCAGAAGCGGTCCGGCTCGGGGTGGTTGGGCGCGCCTTCATACATCAGCGTGGTCGCGCCGTTTTGCAACGGCCCGTACACGATGTAGCTGTGCCCGGTCACCCAGCCGATGTCGGCCGTACACCAGAAGATGTCTTCGTCTTTCAGATCGAACACCCACTTCGCGGTGATGTAAGTCCCAACCGAGTAGCCGCCAGTCGTGTGCACGACGCCCTTCGGCTTACCGGTGCTGCCCGATGTGTAGAGGATGTAGAGCGGATGCTCGGCGTCGAGCGGTTCGGCTTCGCAGTTGTCCGAAGCGTCGGCCATCAGATCGTGCCACCAATGATCGCGGCCCCATTCCATTTTGGTTTCCGAGCCGGTGCGCTTGTAGACGATGACTGACTTGACGGAAGGACACGCCGGCAGCGCTTCATCGACGGTCGCTTTGAGCGGGATCTCCGCGCCGCGCCTGTAAGAACCGTCCTGAGTGATGACCGCTTTGCACTGCGCGTCGTTGATGCGATCCACAAGCGCGTTCGCCGAGAAGCCTCCGAAGACAACCGAGTGAGCCGCGCCAATTCGCGCGCACGCGAGCATCGCGATCGGCAACTCGGGAGTCATGCCCATGTAGATCGCAACTGTGTCGCCCTTCTGAATGCCTAGCGACTTCAGCACGTTTGCGAACTTCGAGACTTCGGTGAGCAGTTGTTGATAAGTAAAGGTTCGGACTTCGCCGGGCTCGCCTTCCCAGATGATGGCGGCCTTGTTTCTTCGCCAGGTTGCCACGTGCCGGTCGAGACAGTTGTAAGAGAGATTGATCTGGCCGCCAACGAACCACTTCGCCCAGGGCGATTCCCATTCGAGTACTTTATCCCACTTGCGAAACCAGTGAAGCTGGCCGGCAATCTCACCCCAAAACTTCTCGGGATTCTCTTCGGCCTCGCGGTAGAGTTGTTCGTACTGTTCGAGGCTCTTGATGTGAGCTTGTTGGCTGAACTCCGGGGGAGGTTGAAAAACTCTGCGTTCATTTAGGATCGAATCAATGGACTGCGACATCCGGGTCCTCCGTCTCAGGGACTCTATTCAGGCGACGTTGAAATGTAGCACGGGGTCGCACAGCGTCTCAAACACCTGGCGTCGCAGGGGTGCGTCGCATTGCGCCTTTACAGAGCGGTCGTATGATTTCGCATAGCGATTCGTTAGGTGTTTGTTTCTTGCGACGTGAACTCGCTGATGGTGCACTTCGCAGCCATGCCATGCTTGGCGAGCTTGCAACGGAAGGCAATAATCCTATATAGACATGTAAGAATTTCGCGCTCGGAGAGAATCGGCGATGACAAGTGAAGAGTTGGAACGAGCGATCGAGTTCCTGCTAGCGAGCCAGGCGAAGAACAGCACCGACATAGCCCTCACCAGTGAAGCTGTGAACAAGTTGGCTGAAACCGTTGCTCAGGATCGACGGGAAAACCGGGAGCAGTTGGCGGCATATCGACGGGAAAACCGGGAGCACTCGGAGGAAACTCGCGCGCAGTTGGAGGCGTATCGACAAGAGACCCGGGAAGCCATTAACAATCTCATCATCGCCAACGAGGTGACTCGTGCCCTCACCGAAAAAGTCGCAAAGCTCGCCATCTCGACCAGCCAAAGGGTAACTGCTCTTGAGACCTCGATGGGCGACTGATCTCAAACACGAAATCCCAGAATTTCCGGGCTCGGGCTGTATCCGCGCAAATCCGTCTGATCAGTGTTATCCGTGGTCTATGCAGTCGTGACAGGACACAGATCTCTACTGGAAGATTTCTTTGACCGGACAGCGGAAGCCCGGCAGCAACGGCGTGGATAACACATCTCGAACGCCAAGTGTGGCGGTCAGTTTGAGCCTGGCCGTGCGATAGATTTGAACCGTGAGTTTTTGTGGATCAAGAATCCAATACTCTTTCACTCCGTACTTTTTGTAGAGCTGCCGCTTCGCGTGCTCGTCCCGGCGCCGGTTCTCAGTTCCCGGAGAAAGAATCTCGATAATCAACTCCGGCGCGCCGGTTAGGCGATCTCCAGTCGCTATCTCTTTCCCGCGTTCGTAGCTGAAATACACGAGGTCAGGGATGACGCCGCTGAAGTCGCTAAAGATCACTCCGGGTCCAGGGAAGATCTCTCCAACGGGGTTCTCTCGCAGATAATTCGCAAAGAGAACCAGCACATTCCGGACGGTCCCTTGATGAATCAGGCTGGGTGCACAAGACACGAAGAGTTCTCCTTCGATAAGCTCATAGCGGTTTCCATCTTCGGGCATCGAGTCGATGTCGGCTATGGTTAGAAGAGGCTCAAGCTTGGCTGCCATGGTAGTTGCTCCGAAAGGAACGTAGCACAGAGGGAATGGTTTTCAAAGTGAGGGTGATTGTTACGGGTTTATGCGTCACGCGGAAGCGCCGCTAGAAATGCCCGGACGTCAGGATGAGAACGTCCTTGGCGAAGTCTTCGAGGATGGGCTTGAAGACGAGGCCCACGAC